>SUUD01000145.1 GCA_015062715.1 Olsenella sp.
TACTGCTCAAAGCCGCCGTAGGGCGTCATGCGCACCTCGAGCGGCGCGTCCCGTGCCAGCTGGGCCAGCGCCGCGACCGACTCGTTGTCCTCCCACACGACCTCGACAGGCTCGCCATCGATCGTGAGGGTCAGTGCTATGAGCTGCGCTTCGTTCATGGTTTCCTCGCTTGTGTCCAAGATCTGTTCCTGTTGGGCGGGCGGTGCCGGCTCGGGCTCGTCTGCGGGCTGGGCGGGCGCCGCGCAGCCCGTCGCGAGCAGGGCTGCCGCGAGAAGCGCAATGACCGCTCCCGTCCCTCTCCCGTGCATGACGCCCCCTCTCTTGTCCGTGGCACAACCTTACCCGGTACCAGTGTGCCATATGGCACAAACTTACCCGGTACCAGTGTGCCACGCAGCCTCAAATTGTTGTCCGGTGACCCTGCTACGCTCTTCTCGCCCATTGAAAACGGAATAGGGAGGCATATGCCAGTAAAGGTAGCCGTCAAGCGCCCGACAGTGAAGATCCCCGTCAAGCACGCCGTCTACGACCTGTCCGAACCCCTCTGCGGGTACGGCACGGTCATCGTGATGTTCAGGCGCGGAATGAACTGGATCTATGCGGTCGAGGGCATCCGCGTCACCAAGCCGCTGGGCAACCACCCCGAGTGCGACGACCCCGACGAGACCATGCGCCAGCTGGGCTACTGGGTCCGCGAGAAGTAGCGGCAGGGTCGCGTGCCGGTGTGTCGTTCCTCCGGCCCCCGACACACGTCGCTATAATGGCGGCAGTTCGCTTTGCACGAGGAGGTTTGCCATGGAAGACATCACGAGGCGCGGGTTCCTGTCCGCGGCGGGCGGCGCGATCGCCGCGACGCTGCTTTCGGCCTGCGGCAAGAAGGACGAGCAGCCCGCGGCCGAGGAGGCCGTCGAGGAGCAGCCCGCTGCCGAGGAGACCGCCGAGGAGCAGGCCGCGGCTGACGCCTCCGGCTTCGTGCTCCTGTCCGACGCCGTACCCGACGCCATCCAGGAGATCCGCTACTTCTCGACCTACAACTTCGTGGGCGAGCGCATCGACGGCTACGAGCAGCCCATCGCCCTCATCACCCGCGAGGCCGGCGAGGCCCTGCAAAAGGCGTCCGAGCTCGCCATCGCCAAGGGCTACCGCCTCAAGGTCTTTGACGCCTACCGCCCGCAGTGCGCGGTCGACCACTTCGCCCGCTGGGCCGAGGACCTCGACGACACCCGCATGAAGCCCTACTTCTACCCCGAGCTCGACAAGTCGGTCCTGTTCGACCAGGGCTACATCGACTACAAGAGCGGCCACACCCGCGGCAGCACCGTCGACATCACCCTGTTCGACATGACCACCGAGCGCGAGGTCGACTGCGGCGGCACGTTCGACTACTTTGGCGAGCTCAGCCACCCCGACTACACCGGCATCACCGACGAGCAGTACGCCATGCGCATGACGCTGCGCGACATCATGGTCGAGGCGGGCTACCTGCCGCTCGAGACCGAGTGGTGGCACTTCCGCCTCGAGGACGAGCCCTACCCCGACACGTACTTCACCTTCCCGGTGAACGAGGCGTCGGTGGCCGGCAACTAGCGCACGGAGCACGGAACTAGGGAGCGGAGAAGCGATGGACATCGGCAACGTCTCGATCAACACGCACAGCAGCATCCGCATAGAGGGCAGCGTGGTCCTTCGCTTCGACCCCTTCCAGCTCGAGGGCGCCCCGCACGATGCGGACGTCATCCTGGTCACCCACGAGCACTTCGACCACTTCTCGCCCGACGACATCCGTGCCGTGGCCAAGCCCGAGACCGACTACGTCGTGCCGCGCGGCATGGAGGACCAGGTCCTGGCGCTGGGCGTCCCGGGCGAACACGTGCTTGCCCTGACCCCGGGCGAGACCTGCGACGTGCGCGGCGTCCGCGTGCGCGCCGTGCCCGCCTACAACCTGAACAAGCGCTTCCATCCGCGCGACAACGGCTGGGTGGGCTATGTGGCCACCCTCGACGGCGTGCGCTACTACGTGGCAGGCGACACCGACGACCTGCCCGAGAACCACGACTTGGGCTGTGACGTCGCGCTCGTGCCCGTGGGCGGCACCTACACCATGACGGCAGCCGAAGCGGCCGCCTTCGTCAACGCGCTGCAGCCCCGGGTCGCCGTGCCCACGCACTACGGCGAGGTCGCGGGCGGTCCGGGTGATGGCGCCGCGTTCGCCGCGCTGCTCGACCCGGACATCGCCTGCAAGCTGCTCGTCTAGCCCTCCTGCGTCCCCTCGTGGGGGCCCGCGCCGTCCGGGTCGACGAAGTCGAAGCTCCGAAGGCTCGCCTCGATGGTGTCGGGGTCGCTCAGGAGGCTGCCGTTCTCGACGTACTCGCGCACGTCGTCGACAATGTGCTCCGACGTGCGCTGCCCCATGAACATCATCTTGGCGATGATCATGCCATAGATGATGCTCGACACCACGTCATCGCGACGCTGGAGCTCCTCGACCGGGACGGTTCCCCCGCCCCGCTCCCACGACTGGTCGATCTGCTCGCGCAGCTGCTGTTGCAGCTCCGCGACCCGCATCACCGCACGCCGGTAGTCGAGGAAGCGCTCGAACGCGCCAAGCTCGTGCGACAGGATCCAGTGCTCCACGTCCTCACGGCCCCATGCGTCTCCGTCGCGGCCGTTGTCTCTCTCATTGGCCATGAGTACCCCCCCCCGACTTCTGCATCCCTCTGGCATCACGGCAGTGGTTGCTGATAGTAAACTACCCGTTTTAATCCAGTTCAGACGAGCAATTCGGATTTGGATTAGGGAGTTAATCAAAGTATTACCCAAATATGAGACCACAATAACTCTTGGCCTCGGTGACTCGACACCCCTCCGCACCACGTGCGGACGCCGTCGAGCAAATAGTGGAATGCGGCCGATCCGGCCCCATGGCTACGAAGGGACAAGCATCATGAAGAAGCGCCTCATCGCCCTGCTCGCCTGCACCATGCTCGCGTGCCTTGCCCTGGCGGCCTGCGCCGCAAAGCCCGACCCCACGCCGTTCGTGGGCTCCTGGGAGCTCTGCGAGATGGAGTCCGACGGCGAGGTCACGTCGAGCGACGACCTCGAGCAGATCCGCAACCTGCTGGGCATCTTCGTCTACCTCGACCTCAACGAAGACGGCACCCTGGCGCTCGACGTCTTTGGCGAGATGCTCGACGGCACCTGGGAGCCCACCGGCGCGACTACGGCCGCCGGCACGTTCAATGGCCAGGACTGCGAGATCACGCTTGCCGACGGGCGGCTCACGCTTGCCCAGGAGGGGGCGTCGATGACCTTCGTGGCAATTGACCCGTCCGAGAGGATTGACAACGCCGCAGCGCTCGAGTCGCTTCAGGAGGGCATGGATGAGCTCGGCGTGGGTGAGATCGCCGACGAGCTTGACGCCAGCGAGTAACGGGCTGGTACCACTCGCGCCATCGGACGTGGCACCGGTAGTCTGATTTGCGATAATTTGGAATAGGTTATCGCTCGCGCTTCACACGACCGGGAGGATCGAACGCATGAGAAGGCAGCTGCTTGCCCCCATCGCCTGTGCCATGGCCGTCTGCCTGGCGCTCGTTGGCTGCGGTGAGTCGGCGCCCGCCGAGCCCGAGGCGACCGAGGAGGTCGTCGAGGAGGTCGCCGAGCCCGACGGCTCCGAGTACATCGGCACGTGGGAGCTCTACGAGATGAAGGACGCGGACGAGGTCATCAGCCACGAGGACCTCATGGCCGCCAAGGACGCCGCGGGCACCTCCATCTACCTCGTCATCAACGAGGACGGCAGCGCCGAGCTCGACGTCTATGGCACGGTCATGTCGGGCACGTGGGAACCGGGCGACGACGGCTCGCTCAGCATGACCTTTAATGGCAAGACCGCGACCGTCAGCATGGTCGAGGAGGGCAAGCTCACGTTCTCAGATGAGTCCATTTCGCCGACCTTCGTGCAGATCGACCCTTCCGAGCGGCTCTCCAGCGACGGCGCGGCCGTCTCGCCGTTTGACCCGTCGTACGACGGCTCGGCGTTCGTTGGGACGTGGAACATCTACGATCTCACCTCGGGCGAGAGCAGCATGTCCCACGATGGCATCCTCTCCCTCATGGAGGACGAGGGGTTCTACTACCGCCTCGTCATCAATGACGACGGCACGTGCGCCCTCGAGTCCTCCTATGGGGGCGAGGGAACGGACGTCTGGGGCATGACCAGCGAGACGACCGCCCAGATCGGCACGGGCAGCGACGCCGTCGCGGTCAGCTTCGATGAGGAGGGCCTGCTCAGGCTCGACCTCGCCGACGGCAGCTACCAGCGCTTCGAGCGCGCCGAGTAGAATGGGCGCGGCTCCTGCGCAGTGATGTCATTTGCCCGGAGGCGCACCCCGTCTCCGGGCCCTATTTGAAGGGATGGGACCATGGGCGACTTCCTTGAGCTGGCACACGACCGATTCTCGTGCCGCAAGTTCTCTGACCGGCCGGTCGAGCCCGAGAAGCTGGAGAAGATTCTCGAGGCGGGCATCGTCGCGCCCACCGCAAAGAACATCCAGCCCGTACGCATCTGGGCGATCGAGTCGCCCGAGGCCCTCGAGAAGGCGCGCGCCTGTACGGGATTCCACTACGACGCCCCGGTCATCCTGGCCGTGGGCGGCGACCCGCGCGAGGCATGGGTCCGCCCCTCCGACGGGCGCAACTACGCCGACGTCGACGCCTGCATCGTGGGCACGCACCTCATGCTCGCCGCCCATGACCTGGGGCTTCGCTCGGTCTGGGTGGGCTGGTTCGACGCGCCGGCGCTCAAGGCGGCCTTCCCCGAGATGGCGGAGTACGACATGGTCGCGCTCTTCCCCATTGGCTATGCCGCCGAGGACGCCAAGCCGGCCCCGCGCCACACCCAGTTCAAGCCCTACGACGAGCTGGTGGGCAGGCTGTAGGCCACTCTGCCGGTCCAAGGCGATGGTCTGTGCGGCAAAATTGGTTTAATTGCCTGTTACCTTATTAGGCCAATCGTTCATACCTCGGTCAAGAATGGCTATTTTGGTCGTTCTTGACCGAGGTATGTGCTCGCAAGACGTTCGACGCGCACACACCTCGGTAAAGAATGCCGATTTTGGCCATTCTTGACCGAGGTGTGTGCGCGTATCACATTCTGGGGTTGGCTCGAAAGGCGTCAACCTAGTCGTGTTCGGCCATCCAGGAGGCCAACAGCTCGCAGTACTGGTCGTGGGCGTCGATGTAGCAGCTGTGCCGGGCCCCGGCGATGAGCTCCCAGCGCGCGTTGGGCAGGCCATCGGCGATGGTCTTGCTCACGAGCGGAGTCGAGAGGTCGTCGGTTCCACTAATCACCAGCGCCGGCACGTCAATCGAGGGCAGGCGGTCGATGTAGTCCCAGCTGGCGAGGGTGCCGGTGGGCGTGAGCTCGTCGGGGCCCCAGGCCGTGACGTAGCACTCCCGGCCGCCGCGCTTGGGACGCCGCACACACTCAGGCGCGTCCGGCCCGGGGGTGACGTCGTTGCAGTGCATCTGCATGTAGGTGTTGAGGGCCGCCTGGTACGCGGGGTCGTCGTAGGCCACCATGGCCCGCCTGGCCGCAAGGTCGGGGTCGC
>SUUD01000008.1:0-20000 GCA_015062715.1 Olsenella sp.
GGCCGCCTGGCAGTAGGTGGCTTTCAGGTGCGAGCCATGCCCATGCCGTCGGTGCTACACTTGTGCGCAGAATCGAAAGCACACAGGAGAAAGGACGCCCATGGCAGATTACGACGAGTCCCGCCTCACCGTTGTCGACCACCCGCTGGTCCAGCACAAGCTGTCAATCCTTCGTGACAAGCGCACGTCGACCAAGGACTTCCGCGAGCTCGTTACCGAGCTTGCCATCCTCGAGGGCTACGAGGCCCTGCGCGACCTGCCGCTCGAGGACGTCGAGGTCGAGACCCCGCTCGAGAAGATGACCGGCAAGAAGATCTCGGGCAAGAAGCTCGCCATCATCCCCATCCTGCGCGCCGGCCTGGGCATGGTCGACGGCATCCTCACGCTCGTCCCGTCGGCGCGCGTGGGGCACGTGGGCATGTACCGCGACCCCGAGACGCACGAGCCGGTCGCGTACTACCACAAGTTCCCGCCCTACCTCGAGTCGCGCACCTGCGTCGTCGTCGACCCCATGCTCGCGACGGGCGGCTCGCTCACCGCGTGCATCCAGTTCCTGCGCGAGGCCGGGGCAAAGGACATCCGCTGCCTCACCATCGTCTCGTGCCCCGAGGGCGTCAAGGCCGTCCTCGACTTCGACCCCGACGTCCGCCTGTACACCTGCGTGGTCGACCGCCAGCTCAACGAGCGCGCCTACATCCTTCCCGGCCTGGGCGACGCCGGCGACCGCATCTACGGCACCAGGTAACGGCCATACCGGCAACATCGCACGACGCGGAGGAGGCCCCACGGGGCCTCCTCCTATTTGTTATTCATTAAGTGGCATGTTCAGTAATCGATGAACAAATTGGCCCAAGATGTGACCGCATTGGAATAGCTCCAGCTGCGTGCCACCAATTGCCCTGCCTATACCTGCGTTTTTTCGGCCATGGACCGCATGTTGAGGATGAAGTCGTCGAGCAGGGGGTTGTCCTCGCTCAACCGCAGCCAGGCGAAGCCGATCGTGGTGACGATGGGCTTGTCCAGCGTCACGATGGAGACGTTCTCGTCATAGTAGGTCTCGACCAGGTGGCGGGGGAGTACGCCCACGCCCATGTTGCGCGAGACCGCCTTGAGGATGAGGCGATGGCGCGACTGGTGCGTGGGGCAGTTGGGGTAGAAGCCCGCGGCCGTGCAGTGCCTGAGGAAGAGCTGCGTGATGCCCGAGCGCTCGCCCAGCAGCACGAAGCGCTCGTTGCGCAGGGACGGCAGGGGCACGCTGTGGCGGCTGGCGAGCGGCTGGGTCTTGTGGACCGCGAGCACGAGCTCGTCCTGGAACATGCGGGCAAAGACGTAGTGCTGGGGATCGAGCAGGTCGATGCGGACGAGGGCGGCGTCGAGCTTGTGCAGGTTGAGGTCGGCGATGAGGCCGTCCTGGCTACGCTCGTGATAGTCGACCTCGATCGTGGGGTGATCAGCCCAGTAGTTGCTGATGGCCTCCTCGATGCCGTACTCGGCGGCCAGGGGCAGGCAGCCAATGTGGAGCCTGCCTCCCGAGCCGCCGCTGAAGGATGCGAGGCGGTCGAGCATCTGGTGGTAGTCGCGGGCCGCGCGGCGCGCGTAGGCGTAGAACTCCCAGCCTGCGGGGGTGAGCTTGATGCCCGTCTTGGTCTTGGTGAAGAGCTCGCATCCCAGCTCGTCGGCAAGTGCGGACATCTTCTTGGAGAGCGAGGACTGCGACATGTAGAGCGAGTCTGCGGCCGCGGTCACCTGTCCGGCGTCGACCACCGCGAGGAACTCCTCGATCCTGTGCGTGTCCATGTGGCTCCCATCTGCAGGTGAATGTGCGGGGTTGGCATATGCACCCGTACGAGTATGCGACCGCCTATCATGCTTTATCATGCCAAAGTGCTAGAAATGAAGCGATTTGGCATTCGAATCCTGCAAGCATTACATGCCAATTATGGAATAACTGGCAACGGTATTCAATGTTATTCCAGTATTGGAATCAACAAAATCTTCAAAGGAATTGGCCGAAAGAAACAAACGCGAGATTATTTCCTTGTCCCTAAAGGCCAGAGCAACACCGACGAAAGGAGCAGCAATGGCCAACAAGGTGTTCCAGGACTTCCGTGGGTACCTCAAGGCACTTGAGGAGGAGGGTCAGCTCGTTCACATCACCGACGAGGTTCTGCCCGAGCCCGACATCGGCTCCGCCGGTCGTGCCGCCAGCCGTATGACCAACGGCCCTGCGGTCATGTTCGACAACATCAAGGGCTATGGTCCCGGCCACAGCGTCGTCACCAACGCTCATGGCTCCTGGGCCAACCACGCCATCATGATGGGCATGCCCAAGACCGCTACCACCAAGGAGCAGTTCTTCGAGCTCAACCGTCGTTGGGACCTCTATCCCGTCGCGCCGAACATCCTCTCCCGCGAGGATGCTCCCTGCAAGGAGAACACCATTGACGGCGAGGAGAACGTCAACCTGTTCGAGCTCCTCCCGCTCTACCGCATCAACAGCCAGGACGGCGGCATGTTCATCGGCAAGCCGGCCACCGTCACCGCCGACCCCTCCGATCCCGGCAACTTCGGCAAGATGAACGTCGGCACCTACCGCATCCAGGTCAAGGGCAAGAACCGCATCGGCATGCAGTGCCTCGCCATGCACGACATCGCCAAGCAGCTCGCCGAGGCCGAGAAGAAGAACGAGAAGTTCCCGTTCGCCATCGCCCTGGGCAACGCCCCGCTGGTGACCTTCATGGCCTCCACGCCCATCGCCTATGACCAGAACGAGTACGAGTTCGTCGGCGCCCTCAACGGTGGCGTCCCGGCCGACATCGTCAAGTCCGACCTCTACGATCACCTCTATGTGCCCGCCGGCTCCGAGATCATCCTCGAGGGCTACATCGACCCGCGCGTCCGCACCTGCGAGGGCCCGTTCGGCGAGTTCCCCGGCTCCTACTCCGGCTGCCGCGCCCAGTGCGAGGGCGTCATCACCCACGTGACCTACCGCACCAACCCGATCTTCGAGAACATCTACCTGGGCATGCCCTGGACCGAGATCGACTACCTCATGGCGCTCAACACCTCCGTCCCCATGTACAAGCAGCTGCATGACGAGGGCTTCCCCGAGGTCGTCGCCGTCAACGCCATGTACACCCACGGCATGACCGAGATCATCTCCCTCAAGCCGCGCTACGGTGGTCACGCGACCGGCGCCGCCTTCAAGCTCCTCTCCACGCCGCACGCCATGCCGTACGCCCACAACGTCATCGTCGTCGACGACTTCGTTGATCCCTTCGACCTCAACCAGGTCATCTGGGCGCTCTCCACGCGCGTCCGTCCCGACAAGGACGTCAAGGTCATCCAGAACTGCGCCGGCATGCCGCTGAACCCGACCGAGGAGATCCCCGGCATCACCGCGAAGCTCATCATCGACGCCACCACGCCGATCGCCCCCGAGCCCAAGAAGCGCTCCGTCGAGCTGCTCGAGGACCCGGCAAAGACCGCCGAGTACGCGAAGATCATCGCCGACCTCATGGCTGCCAACAAGTAGCCGTCGACCTTTCGCAAAGGAGGAAACACCATGATTTGCCCGCGCTGCGGTTTTGAGGGAATCTCGACCATCGCCACGTCGCCCATCGAGGGCGCCTGGGAGGTCTACGAGTGCGACCAGTGCTTCTTCAGCTGGCGCTCGACCGAGGACGTCGACGTTCACGACGTCTTCAAGCTCACCAAGGAGCAGATCGACAACCTGCAGGTCATCCCGCCCGTCCCGCCCCTGGAGGTCTAGTACTTTGACCCTCTCTGGTAGCACAACAGCACGTGCTCTGAAGCTCTAACGTAAAGGGCCGGGTCGCTCGTATAACGATGACCCGGCCCATCCTGCTGCTAAAAAACAATCCCGAAAGGAGGGCCCCAATGAAGTTTGGTAAGCGCGAGATTAGCTTTATCGTCGGCATCGCCGTTGCGCTTCTCATCTGGGTTGCCCCGCTCCCCGGTCTCGAGGGCGACGCGAAGATCATGTTCGCCCTGACCATCATGACGGTCATCTTCTGGGCCCAGGGTGTTGCCCAGAACGGCTACACCGCAGGCCTGCTCCTCGTTCTCATGTGCCTGCTGCTCAACCACGATCCTGACACCGGTGGTACCCCCATCGCCACGATCTTCTATGCGTGGACCGGCACCACCATCTGGCTCATCGTGGGCGCGTACCTCATCGCCAACGTCGTCAAGACGTCCGGCCTGGGCGACCGCATCGCCTATCTGTACATGGGCAAGTTCGTGACCGGCTACAACTCGATCATCATCGGCATCTTCGTGCTGACCGCCGTCATGTCGCTGCTCATCCCGCACCCCTGGCCGCGCGCGTTCCTCATCATGGCCGTCATGAAGGTCGTCATCGAGTCCTCCGGCATCGAGAAGGAAGACGCCGTCAAGATCGGCTTCTGCGTCTTTGCCGCCTCCGTGCCCTGCTCGCTGATCTTCATCACCGGCGACGCCACGATCAACCCGCTGGCCGCCTCCTACTTTGGTGGCGCCACCTTCGCGCAGTGGGTGCTCTACATGGGCATTCCCGCCATCATCGCCTCCGTGCTGACCCTCGTCCTCTTCCTGGTCATGTTCAAGCCCTCGAAGGAGTACTCGGTCAACAAGGAAGAGATCGCCAAGAAGCTCGCCGAGATGGGTCCCATGGGTCCCGTCGAGCGCAAGACCGCCATCTGGGTCATCATCGCCGTCGTTCTGTGGGCGACCGACTCCATCCACGGCATTGACATCGGCTGGATCACCCTCGGCATCGGCATGCTCCTCGCCATGCCCATCATTGGCGACCTCAACGGTCCCAAGGACTGGGGCGCGGTTCCTCTGCACGTCCTCGTCTTCCTGACGGCCGCCATGGCCATCGGCAAGGTCGGCGGCACCACCGGCATGAACGCCTGGATCGCCAGCTTCCTGCCCTCTCAGGTTGGCGGCGGCATGATCGTCATCGCCCTCATCATCGTTGCCATCTCGATGGTCGTCCACATGCTCCTCGGCTCCGTCATCGCCGTCATGGGCGTCGCGGTTCCCGCCATCCTGTCGTTCTGCGAGCCCCTGGGCATCAGCGCCATCGCCGGCACCCTCATCTGCTACATGACCGTCGCCGGTCACTACGAGTTCCCGTTCCAGCACCTCAACATGCTGGTTGGCGCCACTCCTGATACGGGCAACTACACGCAGGCCGAGACCCTCAAGCTCGGCACCGCGCTCATCCCCGTGATGTTCATCCTCGGTGTCGTCATGGCCATCTGGTTCCAGGTCATCGGCGTTGCCTACGTGTAACGAGTAGATTCGGTCGAGCGGGGTGGCGCAAGCCATCCCGCTCGACCATTCGAGCAGGTGAGAGGGGACATCGTAGTGGACAAGAGGCGCATCATCGTCGGCATCTCCGGAGCGACGGGAGCCCAGCTGGGCGAGCGTTTCCTGGAGGCCCTCGCCGAGATACCCGAGGTCGAGACCCATCTCGTCCTCACCCACGGCGCTAAGGTCGTCATCGAGCGCGAGACGGACATGTCGGTCGAGGCCGTCGAGGCCCTGGCGGACGTGGTCCACGACAACGCTGACCTTGCCGCGACCATCTCGAGCGGGTCGTTCAAGACCGACGGCATGATCGTCGCCCCCTGCTCCATGAAGAGCCTCTCGGCAATCGTCAACGCCTACGACTCGGACCTTCTGGTCCGTGCCGCCGACGTGTGCCGCAAGGAGGGCCGCAAGGTTGTCCTCGTGCCTCGCGAGATGCCCCTCTCGCCTGCTCACTGCCGCAACCTCCTTCGTGCTGTGGAGGACGGCTATGTTGTGCTGCCACCTATGCTCACGTTCTACAACGGCTGCGAGACCACGTCCGACCAGATGGACCATGTGGTCGGCAAGGTGCTCTCGCAGTTCGACATCACCTATAGCCGCTTCCATCCCTGGAAGGGCTAGTAGCTCTACGGTTCTCTAGGTACCACCCGCCGGTCCCATCACCCGGTGTGGCGTTCGTTTGCCAGCGTTGTTTCTGCACGAGTTGTCGGGCATTCGGCCCGGCACGGAGGGAGGAAGGAAACCAATCATGGCAATCACTGATATGCGCGGTGCCCTCGAGCTGCTCAAGACCATCCCCGGCCAGTACGTCGAGACTGACGTCGAGGTCGATCCCAAGGCTGAGCTCTCCGGCGTGTACCGCTACGTTGGTGCCGGCGGCACCGTCATGCGCCCGACGCAGGAAGGCCCCGCGATGGTCTTCAACAACGTCAAGGGCCATCCCGATGCGCGCGTCGTCATCGGCCTGCTTGCCAGCCGCAAGCGCGTCGCCTACATGCTGGGCGAGAAGCCCGAGAACCTGGGCCGCCTGCTCAACAAGGCCGTCCAGAACCCCCTCAAGCCCGTCGTCGTGGGCCCCGAGGAGGCTCTGTGCCAGGAGGTCGTCCACTACGCTGACGAGCCCGGCTTCGACATCCGCAAGCTCATCCCGGCTCCCACCAACACCCCCGAGGACGCCGGCCCCTACGTCACCATGGGCATGTGCTACGGCCATGATCCCGAGAACGGTGACACCGACGTGACCATTCACCGCCTGTGCCTCCAGAGCGAGGACACCATCTCGATGTACTTCGTGCCTGGCGCCCGTCACCTCACCGTCTTCCGCGAGAAGTGCGAGAAGGCCGGCAAGCCGATGCCCATCTCCATCTCCATCGGCGTTGACCCCGCCATCGAGATCGGCGCCTGCTTCGAGCCGCCGACCACCCCGCTCGGCTACGATGAGCTCCAGATCGCCGGCGCCCTGCGCGGCGAGCCCGTCAAGCTGGCCCAGTGCCTGACTATCGACGAGCGCTGCATCGCCAACGCCGAGTACGTCATCGAGGGCGAGCTGCTGCCCGACGTCCGCGTGGTCGAGGACCAGAACTCCGGCACCGGCAAGGCCATGCCCGAGTTCCCCGGCTACACCGGCGGCGCCAACCCCAGCCTGCCGCTCATCAAGGTCAAGGCCGTCACCACCCGCAAGAACCCCATCATGCAGACGGTCATCGGCCCGTCCGAGGAGCACGTCAACATGGCGGGCATCCCCACCGAGGCCTCGATCATCTCCATGTGCGAGCGCGCCATGCCCGGCCGCGTGCAGAACGTCTACGCCGCGTCCCCCGGCGGCGGCAAGTACATGGCCGTCATCCAGTTCAAGAAGCTGATCCCCTCCGACGAGGGCCGTCAGCGCCAGGCCGCGCTCGTCGCCTTCACGGCGTTCCCCGAGCTCAAGCACGTCTGGCTGGTTGACGAGGACGTCGACCTGTTCGACATCAAGGACGTCATCTGGGCCATGAACACCCGCTTCCAGGCCGACCACGACGTCATCACGATCCCCGGCGTCCGTTGCCACCCGCTCGACCCCTCCAACGACCCCACCATGGATCCGAGCATCCGCGACCACGGCATCGCCTGCAAGACGATCTTCGACTGCACCGTGCCGTACGACCAGAAGCATCGCTTCCAGAGGAGCCAGTTCATGGAGGTCGACCCCAAGAAGTGGCTGCCCGACTTCTAAGATCTGCCTGATCTGACCCGGGGCCGGGACGCGGTCTCCATCCTTCCGCGTCCCGGCTCCACCTGTACCCGCCGGAGGGGAGGCACGCATGGGTTCCATCGAGGTGACGTATCGCGACGGCTCGCGCATCGTTCGCGTCACGCTGCCCGTGCGCGACGGCGGCGACGCCATCGCCGAGCGCATCGTGGCCATGGGCGGGACGTCCAGCAGCTGCGTGCCCTACGACCTCTCCGACCGCGAGCATCAGGTCGCCCGCTACGTGCGCATGGGCTGGAGCAATCGCCGCATCGCCACCGAGCTGGGCATCGCCGAGGGCACCGTCAAGCGGCACGTCTCGAACATCCTCGAGAAGAGTGGCCTCGAGAGCCGCACCCAGCTGGCACTTGCCCTGGGGGCATAGAAGACGGGCGAGCACCCGTAGCTGCCAGAGGGGTGTCATGGCAGCCATGGGGACGCGAATTGTGACACCCATGCACTTTCGTCTCGAAAAGTGACCCCTCCTGTCTGCGGGGGGCTAGAATCGACTCTACGGCAGGATTCTGCGTCGAGGGGGTGCCGATGGGCCAGATGCACGTCATGGTCCTCGGCGCGGTGATGGGCCTTCTGGGCTTCCTTCCCTCGGGGATCCTGTTCGAGCTTGTCCTCACGCGGGGCAAGCGGGTCGGCGTCGGCGCCGGGCTGGCGAGCGTGCTCGTCTCGTTCGCCTTCATGTCGGTGGCGGCGCTGGCCGTACGGCTCCTCAAACACGAGCTCACGCTCGTGTTTGGCGGGGCCATGGCATGTACGTTCTTGGCCGCATGGGCGGTCGAGGCATGGAGGGCCTGGCGCGACGCGAACGCGCCCGCCAGTCCGGGAGAAGGGAAGTAGTGGTGAACCCGCTGGAAAGCCTGCCCGAGGAGATGGAGGAGCTCGTCGATAGCTTCTCGTCCACCCCAGTTGCGGGAGATCTCAACGTTGGCATCACCCAGTACTCGTTCTGGATGTGCATCGCCATCGTGCTCCTGCTGGCGCTGATCTTCGTCTTCAAGAAGAAGCAGGCCGAGAACGGCCTCGTCCCCAAGGGGCGCTTCGTCAACGCAGTCGAGTTCCTGGTGGAGTACTGCCGGGACGATCTCTGCATCTCGCTTCTGGGTGACACCTGGCGCGAGCACTTCCCGTTCATCGCCTCGATGTTCTTCTTCATCCTGATCAACAACATCGTGGGCGTCATCCCGGGCTGCAAGCCGGGAACGGGCTGCATCGGCACCACCGCGGCGCTCGCCCTGGTGTCGTTCGTGTACTTCATCTACATCGGCGTGAAGAACAAGGGCGCGCTGGGCTACATCAAGAGCCTCGCACCGGCGGGCGTCTCGTTCCCCATGAACGCCCTCGTGTGGGTCATCGAGCTCTTCTCGACGTTCCTGCGCCTGGTCACCCTGGCCGTCCGACTCTTCTGCAACCTGTTCGCCGGCCACGTGGTCATGGGCACCTTCGCCATCCTGGCGTCGCTGTTCGTCCAGCCGCTGCTGCAGGGCTTCTCCATGGCGGCCCTCGGCCAGGCCGGCGCCTCGATCTTCTGGCTCGTCATCCTGGTGGTCATCTATGCGGTCGAGCTTCTGGTCGCGGCCATCCAGGCGTACGTCTTCACGCTGCTGTCGGCAGTGTACGTGCAGCTCGCCGAGTCCAACGAGCACTAACGGGGCATCTCGCGGGCGCCGCCCGCAGTGCATAGGTTCTTAGGTAAACATCGCTGGGTGGTCCGGCGAATGGCAAAGGAGGAATCGTGGGAGTTATCGGTTACGGCCTCGGTGTTATCGGCGCCGGTCTTGGCATTGGTCTCGCTGCGTATGGCGCGACGTCCTCTATGGCTCGCCAGCCTGAGGTCCAGGGTCGTCTCTTCACCGTCTTCATCCTGGCTTCGGCCTTCGTCGAGGCACTCGCTCTGATCGGCTTCGTCGTCACGCTCATCGCCTAGGCGTCGTGCGAAGAAACCGACCATTGGAGGTTCGAAGTATGAACACGAACAAGTGGGGCTTTGCTCGCAAGGCGTCAGGCATGGGGGCCGCGGCCCTCGCGGCGCTGCTTGCGGCTCCTACGCCCGCATATGCGGCTGGGGCTGACATCCTGCTCCCCAAGCCCGCGGAGTTCATCCCCGCGCTCATCGCCTTCCTCATCATCTGGGCCGTCCTCGCCAAAATGGCGTGGCCCATGATCATCGGCATCCTCGACGAGCGCCAGGCAAAGATCGAGGGCGACCTCAAGGCCGCCGAGGACGCCAAGGTCCAGGCTCAGGCCAACGTGCGCGAGTACCAGGGCCGCATCGCCGACGCCGACCGCGAGGCCGCCGACATCGTCGCCGCCGCCCGTCGCGAGGCCGAGGAGGAGCGCGCCGCGATCCTGGCCAAGGCCCAGAAGGACGCCGCCGCCACCATCGCCAAGGCGCACGACGCGGTCGACTCCGAGCGTCGCAAGGCCATGATCGAGCTCTCGGGCTCCGTCGTCGACCTCGCCGTCGAGATCGCCGGCAAGATCATCGGCAACGACCTGTCCGACGCCGAGCACCGCGCCCTTGCCGAGAAGTACCTCGCGGAAGTGGGTAGCTCCGATGCCAACTAGTCCCAACGTCAACACGGTCGTCTCCGTCACGGTGACCACCGCCGTGGCGATGGACGACGACCTGCGTGCCAAGGTGCGCGCCAAGGTCAACGAGCTCTATGGGCCGGACGCGCCCATGTTCGAGGAGGTCGACCCCAAGATCCTGGGCGGCATCGTCCTCGAGGGCGGCGGCCGCCGCTACGACGCGTCCGTGCGCGCCCAGCTCGCCAACGTCCGAAGCACCCTCTCCTCGTCGTTCATGGGAGGTGACCAGTAATGTCCGAAGCCATCGACGCCTCCAGCATCATGAGCATGCTGCGCAAGCGCCTCGACACGGTCGACGTGACCGTCGACAGCCGCGAGACCTCTGAGGTCACCCAGGTGGGCGACGGCATCGCGTACGTCGCTGGTCTCAGGACCGCCATGGCCGGCGAGCTGCTGCAGTTCACCAGCTCCGCCACCGGCAAGGTGGTCTACGGCCTGGCGCAGAACCTCGACGCCGACCGCGTGGGCGCCGTTCTCTTCGGCGACGTCTCCGCCATCAAGGAGGGCGACGAGTGCCGCGCCACCGGGCGCGTCATGGACATCCCCGTGGGCCGTGCCATGCTCGGCCGCGTGGTGAACCCCCTGGGCGAGCCCATCGACGGCCTTGGCCCCATCGTCACCACCCACCATCGCCCCATCGAGTTCAAGGCGCCCGGCATCATGGCGCGCCAGCCGGTCTGCGAGCCGGTCCAGACGGGCCTCGTCGCCATCGACGCCATGGTGCCCATCGGACGTGGCCAGCGCGAGCTGATCATTGGCGACCGCAAGACGGGCAAGACGGCCATCGCCATCGACGCCATCATCAACCAGCGCAACTCCGACATGGTCTGCATCTACGTGGCCATCGGCCAGAAGGCCTCCACGGTCGCGGCCATCCGCGAGACGCTGGCGCGTCACGGCGCCCTCGAGAAGACGATCATCGTCTCGGCCACCGCGGCCGACTCCGCGCCCATGCAGTACATCGCCCCCATGGCGGGCGCCGCCATCGGCGAGTTCTTCATGTACAACGACGCCGACGGCAACCCCGCCGACGCCGAGCACCCCGGCGGACACGTCCTGGTGGTCTACGACGACCTCTCCAAGCAGGCCGTCGCCTACCGCCAGATGTCGCTCACGCTGCACCGTCCGCCCGGACGCGAGGCCTATCCCGGCGACATCTTCTACCTGCACTCCCGCCTGCTGGAGCGCGCGTGCAAGCTGTCCGACGCCAACGGCGCCGGCTCGCTCACCGCGCTGCCCATCATCGAGACGCAGGAGGGTGACGTCTCGGCGTACATCCCCACCAACGTGATCTCGATCACCGACGGCCAGATCTACCTGCAGTCGAACCTGTTCTTCCAGGGCCAGCGCCCGGCGGTCGACGTGGGCATCTCGGTCTCGCGCGTGGGCGGCTCCGCCCAGGTCAAGTCGATGAAGAAGGTCGCCGGCACCCTGCGCCTCGACCTCGCGAGCTACCGCGAGAAGCAGGCCTTCGCGCAGTTTGGCTCCGACCTCGACGAGGCAACGCAGTACCAGCTCAACCACGGCGCCCACATGATGGAGCTCCTCAAGCAGAAGCGTTACGCGGCGCTCGACGTGGCCGACCAGGTCATCGCCATCTACGCCGCCAAGGAGGGCTTCATCGACGACGTCGACCTCGAGAACGTCATCGCGTTCCGCGACGGCCTGACCGCGAGCATGCAGACCGGCTATGACGAGCTGCGTGCCAAGATTCGCGCCGGCATCCTCGACGACGCGGTGTCCGAGGAGCTCAACGGCATCATCGCCGAGTTCAAGGACGACTTCCTCGCGCTCAACCCCAACCGCGCGCAGCTCGACGTCGAGTCCGCGGCCGAGGAGACCGTCGAGGCGGAAGACCAGGCATAAGGGCGGCAGATGGCAAACCTTCGCGACATACAACGGCGCATGAACTCGATCAAGAGCACCATGCAGGTGACGCGCACCATGGAGATGATCTCCACCGCGCGCATCCGCAAGGCGCTCGATCGCGCCGAGGCGGCGGGCCCCTACAAGGCGGCCATCACGCGCATGCTCTCCAACGTGGCCAACGCCTCGATGGACGGCAGCCAGCCGCTTCTGCGCGAGCATCTCGAGGAGGACCACGTCCTCTACATCGTCATCGCCTCCGACCGCGGCCTCGCGGGCGGCTTCAACGTGGTGCCCCAGCGCCTCGCCGAGCGCGAGATGAAGGAGCTGGCCGCCAAGGGCGTCAAGGCCGAGGTCATCACCTGTGGCAAGAAGCCCACCGAGTACTTCACGTCCCGCGGGCCCGCCCCCAAGATGTCGTTCGTCGGCATCTCGAGCGATCCAAACATGGACGAGGCCGACCGCATCGCCTCCTACGTCATCGACAGCTACGCCAACGGCACGCTCGACCGCGTCAAGATGCTGTACTGGCATGCCAAGAGCCGCGTCGACCAGGAGTTCGTGACCGAGCAGCTGCTGCCCGTCACCAACGAGTCGCTGGCCATCCCCAACGACCCGCGCGACCGTGACGCCCTCCACAAGATCAGGGGCACCCAGTACACCGAGTACACGTTCGACCCGTCCGCCTCCGAGGTGCTGGGGTATCTCATCCCGGCCTACATCCGCACGGTCATCTTCCACGCGCTGCTCGACTCGGCTGCCGCCGAGCACGGCGCGCGCCGCCGTGCCATGCAGTCCGCCTCGGACAGCGCCGAGGAGGTCCTCGGACAGCTTTCCCGGACGTATAACCGCGTCCGCCAAGGTTCCATCACCACCGAGCTCAACGAGATCATCGGCGGTGCATCCGCATTGGAGGAGAATAGCTAATGCCCATCGAGAAGGAACAGGACCGCACCCTGCTCGAGGAGGCGGCCTACAACTACATGAACCGCTCGGTTGGCGACGGCACCATCGTCCGCATCGTCGGACCCGTCGTCGACGTGCAGTTCGAGGAGCAGGTGCCCGCCATCTACACGGCCCTCACCGTCGAGGCCGACACGCCCGTGGGCCACATCTCCACGGTCCTCGAGGTCGAGTCCCAGCTGCCCGACGGCATCGTCCGCACGGTCGCCATGTCCTCCACGGACGGTCTCCAGCGCGGCATCCGCGTCCACGACACCGGCTCCCCGATGATGATGCCGGTGGGCCAGGCCACCCTGGGCCGTGTCTGGAACGTCATGGGCCAGCCCGTCGACGGCGGCGAGGTGCCCGAGGGCGTCCTCTACTACCCGATCCACCACCCGGCGCCGCAGTTCGACGACCTCACCACCCAGACCGAGATCTTCGAGACGGGCATCAAGTCGATCGACCTGCTCGAGCCCTACGTCCGCGGTGGCAAGACGGGCCTCTTTGGCGGCGCCGGCGTCGGCAAGACGGTCCTCATCCAGGAGCTCATCAACAACCTCGCCCAGGAGCATGGCGGCACCTCGGTGTTCACCGGCGTCGGCGAGCGCACCCGTGAGGGCACCGACCTCTACCTCGAGATGACCGAGTCCGGCGTCATCGAGAAGACCTGCCTGGTATACGGCCAGATGAACGAGCCGCCCGGAGCGCGCCTGCGCGTGGGCCTCGCCGGCCTCACCACGGCCGAGTACTTCCGTGACCAGGGCCAGGACGTGCTGCTGTTCATCGACAACATCTTCCGCTTCTCGCAGGCGGGCTCCGAGGTCTCGGCGCTGCTGGGCCGCATGCCCTCCGCCGTCGGCTACCAGCCCACGCTGGCCACCGAGATGGGCGACCTGCAGGAGCGCATCACCTCGACCCGCGAGGGCTCGATCACCTCGGTCCAGGCAATCTACGTCCCCGCGGACGACCTGACCGACCCTGCCCCCGCGACCACGTTCACGCACCTCGACGCCACGACGGTCCTCTCGCGCTCGATCTCCGAGCTGGGCATCTATCCGGCGGTCGACCCGCTGGCCTCCAGCTCCGACGCGCTCGACCCGTCCATCGTGGGCGAGGAGCACTACCGCGTCGCCCAGAAGACCCAGGAGATCCTGCAGGAGTACTCCGACCTCCAGGACATCATCGCCATTCTGGGCATGGACGAGCTCACCGAGGAGCAGCAGGCCACGGTCAACCGCGCCCGCAAGGTCCAGCAGTTCCTCTCTCAGTCGTTCCACGTGGCCGAGAAGTTCACGGGCAACCCCGGCGTGTACTGCCGCGTCGAGGACACCGTCCGCTCCTTCGCCGCCATCGTCGACGGCGAGTGCGACGACATCCCCGAGCAGGCGTTCCGCTACGCGAGCACCATCGAGGACGTGCGCGAGCGCGCCCGCAAGATGGCCGAGAGGTAGGCTGCGCATGGCCCAGATCACCTGTCAGTTCGTGCGGCCCGACAAGCTCATCTACGAGGGGCCGGTCGCCAGCCTCGTGCTCGCCACGCACACCGGCGAGCTTGGCGTGTGGCCCGGCCACGCGGCCGAGATCTGCGCCCTGGGCGACGGCGTCGTGCGCCTCACACGCCTCCCCGAGGACGGCGGCGGCGTCGACAAGGTGATCATCTCGGGCGGTTACGCCGAGATCGACAACGACGTCGTGATCATCCTCGCCGACCATGCGCGCTGGTCCGACGACATCGAGCCGGCCGTCGTGCGCGAGACGCGCGCCAAGGCAGAGGCGGACCGCGACGCCCTTGCCGAGAGCGACCACCGCCGTGCGTACTACGAGAACAAGATTGCCTGGTGCGACCTGCTCCTCAAGCACGCGGAGTAGGGTTGGCAACACAGACGTGACCGGGGGTCGCTGGCTTTGCGCCGGCGGCCCCCTCTCTTTACGCACATCGAACCAGTCCGTCTGGCTCCTTGCGCAGGCTGGACCAAAAGAGAGGCCGAAAGTGGCACGTTTTGCGTAACGAGAGCCGATAGTGGTCCAAGGTGCGTCACGAGTGGCCGATAACAACCCGCGCGAGGTACAGGGCCTTCCCTGCCCGTCACGACAGGACCCATGTAACCGACAAAGGCTGTTGGTATACTCAACGGCAGGCAACACGTCCCAATGGAGGGTGCATGGAAGTAATACAGGTCTTGGGGGGCCGCCCCGTCACGGGCGAGGTCCTCGTCGAGGGCGCCAAGAACTCCGCGCTCAAGCTCATGGCGGCAACCATCGCCGCCCCCGGCGTCACCACCCTCAAGAACGTGCCCGACATCTCGGACGTCCACGTCATGGGCAAGGTCCTCAAGCGCCTCGGCGCCAAGATCGAGGTCGTCAACAAGCACGAGCTGCGCATCGACACCACGGACGTCGACAAGTGGGAGACCCCCTACGAGCTCGTCGCCCAGATGCGCGCCTCCACGGCCGTGCTGGGGCCGCTCATCTCGCGCTTCGGCAAGGCCGTCGTGGCCATGCCGGGCGGCTGCAACATCGGCGAGCGCAAGATCGACATGCACATCCTGGGACTCGAGGCCCTGGGCGTCGAGTTCAAGGTCGACCACGGCAACATCCACGCCTCGACCCCCAACGGCCTCCACGGCGAGACGGTCACGCTCGCATTCGCCAGCGTTGGCGCCACCGAGAACCTCATCATGGCCTCCGTGCGCGCCCGGGGCGTGACGGTCATCGACAACGCCGCCCGCGAGCCCGAGATCGTCGACCTCGCGAACATGCTCAACGAGATGGGCGCCGACATCCGCGGCGCCGGCACCCCCGTGGTCGAGATCCACGGCGTGGGCGAGCTGCACCCCGTCACCCACACCGTCGTGGGTGACCGCATCGAGGCGGGCACGTTCATCGCCACCGGCGCCCTGTGCGGCGCCCCCATCACGGTGCGTGGCTTCGACCCCCTGCACCTGGGCCTGGTGCTGCGCAAGTACGCGCAGATGGGCATCTCCATCGAGCGCGGCGAGCGCGAGGTCACCGTCTGGCGCGACCGCCCGCTCGTCCCCACGGACATCCAGACCCTGCCGTTCCCCGGGTTCCCCACCGACATGCAGGCCCAGACCATGACGCTGCTGTCGCTGGCCAAGGGGAGCTGCATCATCACCGAGAACGTCTTCGAGAACCGCTTCATGCTCGCGAGCGAGCTCAGGCGCATGGGCGCCGACATCACCATCGAGGGCCACCACGCCATCGTCCATGGCGTCGACGGCCTCTCGGGCGCCCAGGTCAAGTCGCCCGACCTGCGCGGCGGGGCGGCCCTAGTCATGGCGGGGCTGGTGGCCGACGGCTACACCACCATCGGCGATATCCACCACATCCGCCGCGGCTACGAGGACTTCGTCGAGAAGCTCCAGGCGCTCGGCGCCGACGTGCGCTACAACACGGTCGAGGTGGAAGAGGCGCCCCTGGGGTGGGACCTCTAGGGCAAGCGGCATCGGCATGCGACCGGCACCAATGGGGTACCACTACTAGATAGGAAAGACCGCTCGTCTCATGGAGGGGCCATGACAAAGACCGACATCGCCGCGGGGCACAACCTCACGATGGCCAACGAGGACTACCTCGAGTCCATCTACCGCATCATGACCGAGGACGGCCAGGTCGACGGCGTCCGCTCCGTCGACGTCGCCGAGCAGCTCGGCGTGTCGAAGGCGAGCGTCAACAAGGCCATCTCGACCCTGCGTGACGCAGGCTACGTCGAGCAGACCCGCTACGGCAAGGTGATGCTCACCGCGGAGGGCGCGGCCTACGCGGCCGACGTCTGGCGCTGCCACCGGATGCTGCGGGCCTTCCTCGAGCGGGACCTGGGGGTCGACCCCGAGACGGCCGACGCCGAGGCCTGCCTCATGGAGCATGCGCTCTCGCATGACACCATGCTCAAGTGGTTCGCCTACATGAGCGAGCACGGCCACGCGATCCCCGAGTAGGCCACCTGCGCCGCCCACAGGCATTTCGCGTCCGTCCGCGTGCGGCCCGCGTCCGTTCGCGGTGCTCCGCTCGACGTTTTCTGTGAAGGGTGACTTGCCCTTCGAAGCTTGGGATACAGTTCCCGTTGGTGGAAGCGCTTCCACCCCATAAGGACCATCGAAAGGATTCATCAACTCATGAAGGCAGTCATTCCCGCCGCAGGACTCGGCACCCGCTTCCTCCCCGCCACCAAGGTGAGCCCCAAGGAGCTCCTCCCCGTCCTCGACAAGCCTGTCATCCAGTATGTCGTCGAGGAGGCCCTCGAGCCCGAGGGCGTCGACGAGGCGATCATCGTCAACTCCCACGTCAAGCCCCAGATCGAGGCGTACTTCTCGGTGGACACCGAGTTCGAGGCGTATCTGTGCGCCCATGGCAAGCAGGAGCTCGCCAAGCGCGTGCACGAGGCGAGCAGCCTGCCCGTCTCGTTCGTCTACCAGGACGCCCCGCTCGGCCTGGGCCACGCCGTGCTGCAGGCCAAGGACAAGATGGACGGCGAGCCGTTCTTCGTCCTCCTGGGCGACTACTTCGTGCCCGACCGCCTCATGAACGTCCGCATGGCCGAGGTCTCAGCGGCCCATGGCGGCGCGTCCGTCATCGCGGTCGCGCCCGTCCCCGAGGACCAGGTGAGTCGCTACGGCATCATCGCCGGCGAGCCCGTCGGCTCCATCGAGGGCTTCGACGCCACCGGCGAGCAGGAGGGCGCCGTCTGGAAGGTGACGGGCATGGTCGAGAAGCCCGCGCGCGAGGAGGCCCCCTCGCACCTGTTCATCGTGGGCCGCTACCTGCTCTCGCCGCGCGTCATGGAGCTGCTCGAGGACCAGACCCCCGGCGCCGGCGGCGAGATTCAGCTCACCGATGCCATGGTGCGCCTGCTCGAGGAGGAGGAGATGTACGCGCTCGTCGTCGACCCCCTCGAGGGCTGCGACACCGGCACGCCGGCCGCCTGGGCCGCGACCAACGCACGCATGACGCTGGCCTCGCCCGACGCCGACGCCTTCCGCGAGGCGCTCGGCCCGGCGGTCATCTAGCAAGAGGGAGCGGGACGCGGTGGCAGCCGAGGCTAACCTCATCCACTTCGGGACCAAGGGCTGGCGTGCCCGTCTCGACGAGGGGTTTGGCGAGGCCAACGTGATGCGGCTGGCCGACGGCCTCGGCGCCGTCTGGTCCGAGGCCCATCCCGGCGCCCGCATCATCGTGGGCTACGACACCCGTCCCGGCGCCGGCGCCTTCGCCCGGGTCGCGGCGGAGGTCCTCGCGGGCTGGGGGCTCGAGGCCCTCGTGTCCGACCGGCCCTGCCCCACGCCCGCCCTGGGCTTCGCCATCGCCCACGACGATGCCGCCTGCGGCGGCGTCATGATCACCGCGAGCGCCTCGCCGGCAGACTACCAGGGCGTCTTCGTGCGCGACGCCGAGGGGCTCATGCCCACCGAGGAGTTCCTCGACGAGGTCGAGGCCCTCGTGCCGGGCGACCCCGACGTCACCCGCGCAATCCCGGGCACCATCGACCTCATGGACGGCTACCTCGACGCCCTCAGGGGCTACGTCGATGCCGACGCCATCGCGTCGGCGGGCCTGCGCCTGGTCGTCGACCCCCTCTATGGCAGCGGCCAGGGCTATCTCGCCGACCTGCTGCGCTCGCTTGGCTGCGAGGTGCGCGAGATCCACGGCGAGCAGACGGGCGATCTCGGCGGCATCCACCCGCGTGCGGTGGAGCCCTGGGTCGACAAGTGCGAGCGGCTCGTCACCCAGACGGGCTCGCACGCGGGCCTCGTGCTCGACGGCGACGCCGACCGCTTCGGGTTCGTGACCGGCGATGGCCGGCTTGTCTCGGCAAACCGCGCCGCGGCGCTTTTGGTCGACCACATCGCCACCACCAACGGCGCGCCCGGGCGCGTCGTCATGCCCCTCTCGGGCTCCACCTATATAAGAAGGCAGGCGAAGCGCCTTGGCTGCCCGCTCTCGGTGCGGCCCATCGGCTTCGGCTCCTCATATAGAGAGTTGCACCGCCCCGACGCCCTCATGGGGATAGGGGAGTACGGCGGCATCGCCCACGTGCGCCACTTCCTCGAGCGCGATGGCATCCTGGCGACGCTGCTGCTGTGCGAGATGATGGCCGTGCGCTCCCTGGATGCGGCCGGGCTCGAGCGGGCGCTCGACGAGCAGGTGGGGCATCTGGACTACGGCCAGCGCGACATCCGCCTGGACGCCGCGCGCGTGCAGACGCTGCGCATGCTGATCCCGGGGCTCAACCCCGGCGTCGTGGCGGGCGAGGAGCCCACGGGCGTGAGCCACGCCGACGGCCTGCACCTGACGTTCGCCGACGGCTCCTGGCTCATGGTCCGCCCCTCGCGCACCGAGCCGGTCGTCCGCGTCTACGCGGAGGCGGAGTCCCCCGCGCGCCGCGACGAGCTGATCGACGCGGGCTGCCGCATCGCGCGCGAGGAGTCACTCTAAGAACGTTGGCATGGGACGCCGCAAGGCGCCCCAACGCGTTATGTGGAGGCCGCTCCACACATCCCAGAATACCTTTCGCCGGGCCAAACCTACCGTTCGTCTACCCATTGACTAGGGTGATTACCTGCGGGTATACTTCAATTCCCGCCCAATCCGAGATCTAGCGAACGCATTCGGAACTGGCGTGTTTTATGAAGGAGATATGAAAGGAAAGCGACTTTCGAGATTCTCCTTGCGCCGGGGGGCGGCAGTGCGTATAGTCATTTCTCGCGCCGCACCGAGGGCCGCCAAACAAGACGGACCACAGAGCGCGCGGCGAACCTTGAAAACCGGATACTGCGATCGAAAGATCGACGAAGACAGACCAGCGAAATTCGAATGTCTGAACATTAGTTCAGAGCCAGTCAATTTCAGCGAATCCGAGATCAGCGGAATCTTAGGACGGGATCTGCTCACCACTCACATGATTCAGGCTTTGCCTGAGAATTTGAACGGAGAGTTCGATCCTGGCTCAGGATGAACGCTGGCGGCGCGCCTAACACATGCAAGTCGAACGATTAAGACACCTTCGGGTGTGTAT
>SUUD01000146.1 GCA_015062715.1 Olsenella sp.
GCCTCGCAGAAGGCCGCGCGCGCCTCCTCCAGTCCTGCGGCGTCCGTCCCCTCGAGAGGGGAGCGCACGTTGGCGAGGAAGAGCCCGCCCTCGGCCAGGCGCTCGCGCACGGCGGCGGCGCCCTCGGCCGTCTGCATGGGGCCCAGCGGCCGCTTGCCGCCAAAGGCGTCGCTCACGATGAGGTCGTAGCGTACCGGGGCGTCCTCGCCCTCGTCACAACTGCCGCAGAGCCACTCCCAGGCGTCCGCGCACACGACGCGCAGCCGCCCGTCGGCTGCATCCTCCGCCTCTGCAAGACAAAAGCGCCCGCGCGCGATCGCTATGACCTTGGGGTCAATCTCCACCGCGTCCACCTCAAGCCGCCTCGTGTGCGTTACCAGCCACTTGGGGAACGAGAAGCCCCCTCCGCCCATGACCAGCGCCCGCCGCGGCGCGTGGGCCTCGCTCGCCAGGGCGACCACGTTCGCCATGGTGCGGTGGTACTCGCAGACGAGCTCCCAGCGCAGGTCGTCGTCGACGTAGCAGATGGACTGGAAGGTCCCGCCCACGTTAAGCAGGCGCACTGGCGTGCTGCTCTCGTCGGTGGAGTCGAACACGATGGCAGGGCCGAACATGGTGCGCCACCACACGCTCACGCCCCGCCAGCGCAAAAGCGCGAGGAAGGCCGCCCACACGACGAGCGAGACGGCACAGCCCCACAGGAGCACCTTTGCGAGCGTGGACATGGTGACCTCCCGTCGAGAATGCGCGGCACCAGGCCGACTGGTAGAGATTATGCGTAGACGCACTGGTACGTTATACTATCCGGTGCGACATTCTGCATGTCGCGCATTTTTGCAAGCACACTCCAAAGGGAGGCTTCACATGGTTCTCGGACTTGGTCCCCTCGAGCTTGTCGTCATCCTTCTCGTGGTTCTGGTCATCTTTGGCCCCAAGAACCTTCCCAAGCTCGGCAGTGCCATGGGCAAGACCGTCAAGAACATCCGCGAGGGCATGGAGGACGAGGAGCCCGCCAAGAAGGACGAGGAGCCCGTCATCGAGGAGGCCGTCGAGGACGAGGAGGAGCCCGAGGTCGTCGACGAGGCCGCTGCTGCCGCCGAGGCCGCGCGCAAGGCCGAGAAGAAGGCCAAGAAGAAGGCCAAGAAGGCCGCGAAGAAGGCCGCCGAGGCCGCTGCCGCCGCAGCCGCCGCCGAGTCCGACGCAGACGCCGAGTAACACGCTTTTCTAGTTAGGGGCACACAGCACATGGCAGAGAACGAGATCATCCTCACCCCCGAGGGACGCCAGAAGCTCGTTGACGAGCTCGCGTACCGCGAGGGCGAGCTCAACGCCGAGATCATCGAGCGCCTCCAGGAGGCGCGCGGCTTTGGCGACCTCTCCGAGAACGCCGAGTACGACGCGGCCAAGGAGGAGCAGTCCCAGAACGCCGCCCGCATCGCCGAGATCCGCACGATCCTCTCCACCGCCACCGTCTCCGCCGACGCCGGCAAGCGCAAGAACGTGGTCTCCATCGGCAGCACCGTCGAGGTCGAGGACGAGAAGGGCAAGACCCAGTCGTTCACCATCGTCGGCACCACCGAGACCAACTCGCTCGAGCACAAGATCTCCAACGAGAGCCCCATGGGCGCCGCGCTCATCGGCTCCAAGAAGGGCGACAAGGTCGAGTACGTCACGCCGTCGGGCAAGAAACGCTCGTTCACGGTCGTGAAAGTGACCCGATAGGAAGATCCCTGCCAGACGAGTAGCACGCCCCGCTCGCGGCAGTTGGCGAGCGGGGCGTATTCTGTTTCAGGAATATCAAGTTGCGGGATAGCGTGCGACGACGCACGAGAACAGGGGAGAGCAATGTCCGAGGAAGCCATCCAGGGCGGCGCCGAGCAGGCGCCTGAGGTCAACATCAACGACGAGCGAGCCATTCGTCGCGCCAAGCGCCAGGCCATGATCGACGCGGGCATCGACCCGTATCCGCCCCACAGCCACGTCGACGCCTATGCCGCCGACATCCTCGCCACGTACGAGGGCCTCGAGGCCGGGCAGGACACCGAGGACGTCGTGAGCGTCGCCGGCCGCATCCGCGCCCTGCGCAACCAGGGCAAGATTGCCTTCGTCGTCATCGAGGACAAGACCGCCCAGATCCAGCTCTTCTGCCGCTCCAACGTGCTTGGCGAGGAGGGCTGGGACCTCATCGGCCGCATGGACGTGGGCGACATCATCGGTGCAACGGGCAATGTCGTGCGCACCCGCCGCGGCGAGATTTCGGTCGCCCCGACCAGCGTGACCATGCTGGCCAAGTCCTGCCGTCCGCTCCCCAACAAGTGGAGCGGCCTCACCGACCGCGAGACCCGCTACCGCCAGCGCTACGCCGACATGATCATGAACCCCGACGTGCGCAACACCTTCCGCATGCGCTCCAAGCTCATCTCGGCCATCCGCCGCTACATGGAGGACGAGCAGGGCTACATCGAGGTCGAGACCCCCATCCTGCAGGAGACCCTGGGCGGTGCCAACGCGCGTCCCTTCACCACGCACTTCAACGCCCTCGACCAGGACTGCTACATGCGCATCGCCACCGAGCTGCACCTCAAGAGGTGCATCGTCGGCGGTCTCGACCGCGTCTTCGAGCTGGGTCGCGTCTTCCGCAACGAGGGCATGGACCAGACGCACAACCCCGAGTTCACCTCCATGGAGGCCTACCGCGCCTACTCCGACCTCGACGGCATGAAGGAGCTCACCGAGGGCCTCTTCACCGCCTGCCGCGAGGCCGTCGGCCTGCCCGAGCAGTTCGAGTACCAGGGCCAGATGGTCGACATGAGCCTGCCCTTCCGCTCCGCCCCCATGACCGAGATCGTCTCGGAGTGCGTGGGCGAGACCGTCACCATGGACACTCCCGTCGAGCACCTGCGCGAGCTCTGCGACCGCTTTGGCGTCGAGTGGGAGGAGGACTGGCAGGAGGGTCGCCTGGTTTACGAGCTCTTCGACGAGCTGGGCGAGGCACGCCTGGTCAACCCCACCTTCGTCTGCGACTACCCGGTTGAGGTCTCGCCGCTGTCCAAGCGCATCCCCGGCGACCCTCGCCTGACCGAGCGCTTCGAGCTCTTCGTGGCCAACCACGAGTACGCCAACGCGTTCACCGAGCTCAACGACCCGGTTGACCAGGAGGGCCGCTTCCAGGACCAGGTCGCCGCGAAGGAGGCCGGCGACGAGGAGGCCATGGAGTACGACTTCGACTACGTGCGCGCGCTCGAGTACGGCATGCCTCCCGCGGGCGGCATCGGCTTTGGCATCGACCGCATGGTCATGCTCTTCACCAACCAGCCGTCCATCCGCGACGTCCTGCTGTTCCCGCACATGAGGCCAGAGGGCCCTGGCGACCCGGCCCGCCCTGCGGCGGCGACCCCCGCCAAGCCCGAGTTCGCCAACGTGGTCATCGAGCCCCTCTTCGAGGACGAGGTCGACTTCGACACCTTCAGCAAGTCCGACTTCCGCGTCGTCAAGATCAAGGAATGCGAGGCCGTGGCCAAGAGCGTCAAGCTCCTCAAGTTCGTCCTCGACGACGGCTCCGGCACCGACCGCATCATCCTGTCGGGCATCCATGAGTACTACGAGCCCGAGCAGCTCGTCGGCAAGACCGCCGTGGCCATCGTTAACCTGCCGCCCCGCAAGATGATGGGCATCGACTCGTGCGGCATGCTCATCTCGGCCGTTCACGAGCAGGACGGTCACGAGGCGCTCAACCTCCTCATGGTCGACGACCGCATCCCGGCCGGCGCCAAGCTGTACTAACTCGCATGGGCCCCGCCCCGTCTTCCCCCAGCTTCAAACAGTCCTCGCAAGGCTGCGGAACTCGCTGGGGGAAGACGGGGCGGGGCCTCCAGATACGTTCACGCATATCAGACAGGAGCCAACCATGGCAGATAAGCTCGAGACCGGCCTGACTCGTGAACGGGCCTTCGAACTCCTCAAGGAGTACAACGAGGACCCGTTCCACATCCAGCATGGCGAGACCCTCGAGGGCATCATGCGCTACTTCGCCGAGAGGGAGGACCCCGAGAACGTCGACTTCTGGGGCCAGGTTGGCCTGCTGCACGACCTCGACTGGGAGAAGTGGCAGGACGACCAGCTCCACACCGTGAAGACGGCCGAGCTGCTCGCCGAGGAGGGGGCGGACCCCGCGCTGGCGCACTCCATCCAGACGCACAACTCCGACCTCAACACGAGCCTGCCCAAGCCCGAGCACGTCATGGAGCGCTATCTGTATGCGTGTGACGAGCTCTCCGGCCTCATCCAGGCCGCCATCCTCATGCGCCCGTCCAAGAGCGTCATGGACTTCAACGTCAAGTCGCTCAAGAAGAAGTTCAAGGACAAGCGCTTTGCCGCCGGCTGCGACCGCGACGTCATCCGCCGCGGCGCAGAGTACCTGGGCATCGAGCTCGACGAGCTCTTCGCCATCACCATCGAGGCCATGCAGGCCATCGCCCCCGACCGCGACACCTTCCAGGCAGAGTAGCGCAGGCGCGCCGGAGACCGGATGCTCGATGTGTCGAGCCTCCGGCCCCCAGCACATCATGCGAATACGATGCTCCATCGCGGGGTACACAACCTACCGTCAATCACGACGGGAAAGGCATCACATGTTCGAGAAGTTCACCGACAAGGCGCGCAAGGTCATGAGCCTCGCCCAGGACGAGGCGCGGCAGCTCGGCCAGATGTACGTGGGCACCGAGCACCTGCTGCTCGGCCTCATCAAGGAGGGCGAGGGCATCGCCGCCCAGGCCCTCGTCAAGCTCGAGGTCACCTACGACGAGACCCTTGCCACCATCCGTCAGATCACCAAGACCGAGGACGAGCCCGTCCCCGGCGGGCACATCCCCTTCACGCCACGCGCCAAGCGCGTGCTCGAGGACGCCTACCGCGAGACGATGACCCACGGCCAGACCTACATCTCCACCGAGCACCTCCTGCTGGGCATCGTGCGCGAGGGCAACGGCCGCGCCATGGAGACGCTCAGCCGCATGGGCGTCTCGGGCGACGCGGTGCGCAGCGCCGTCAACGAGCTCATCGCCAAGAGCCCCGAGGCCAAGCGCCAGCCGCAGGACGCCGTCCGCATGGGCCAGGGCTACTCCGGCACCGACGACGGCGCCTCCATCCTGGAGGAGTACGGCCGCAACCTCACCAAGCTCGCCTCCGACGGCAGGCTCGACCCGGTCATCGGCCGCGACGCCGAGATCGAGCGCGTCATGCAGGTCCTGGCGCGCCGCCAGAAGAACAACCCGCTCATCCTGGGCGACCCGGGCGTGGGCAAGACGGCCGTCGTCGAGGGGCTCGCGCAGCTCGTCGCCGCCGGCACCGTCCCCGAGAACCTGCGCGGCAAGCAGATCTGGACGCTCGACGTCGCCGCGCTGGTCGCCGGCTCCAAGTACCGCGGCGAGTTCGAGGAGCGTCTCAAGCGCGTCATCGCCGAGGTCCAGGAGTCCGAGGACGACATCCTGTTCATCGACGAGATGCACACCCTCATCGGCGCCGGCGCCGCCGAGGGCTCCATCGACGCCGCCTCCATCCTCAAGCCGCCCCTGTCGCGCGGCGAGATCCAGGTCATCGGCGCCACCAC
>SUUD01000147.1 GCA_015062715.1 Olsenella sp.
TCACCAGAGCGACCGTGCTGCCTCGTCCCTGTCCTGGGGCGGGGCGACATCGCCTTGGTGGGACTCGCTATCGCACGCAGAAGAGCGCTGCCATGAGCTCGGGGTTCTGGGAGTAGTCGAGCGCCCACGTGCCGTCGTCGGCCCTCGTGAGGTGTGCGGTGGCCGTGAGCGTGAGCTGCTCCACGTCCTCGTCGCCCAGGTGGTCGGCCAGGTAGACGAGCAACCAGTCGCAGAGGTAGCGGGCCTGTTGGTTGACGTCCTCGCGCACGGCGATCTCACGGACGGCCTCCTCGGTGAGGGCGTAGGCCGCCACGTCCTGCTGCGCACGGTCGAGGGCAGCATAGAGGTCGGGTGCCACGACCGTCACCTCCACGGCGGCGGCGTCTCCCTCGACGGTGACGTCGCCCAGCTCGTAGGAGATGGCCCCCAGCGCCGTCTGGCAGACCTTGTAGAGGGGCTCGTGCGCGAAGGCGAGGTCTCGGAGCCGCTCGTCGGGCAGGAGCGGGTAATAGTCGTTGCTGGGGAGGGCGTCTCCCGCCACGAGGGCGTCAATCGCCGATGACGCGGCCTCGCGGACCCTGGCGTCCTGTCCCGCACAGCCACAGGCGAGCGCGATCACCAGGGCGAGCAGCGGCGCGAGCATGCGGGCGAGCTTGTGCGACAGGGACTTCATGGGCATCCACCGTGGGGTATGGTCTGGGCCGGTGCGAGGGCGCGCCTCTCGGACAGTATGACAGGTCGTCGTTCTTTGAGGAGCGCGAAGGGCGGATGGCGGGCGCGACGGCACGACGGCTATACTGGGAGAGATCGATTTCACGGCGCGCCGCCCGTGGTGGCGGCCGCGGGCAGATGGGGGTTCGAGCCTGCCGATGGGGAAGACGCCAGACCTGCACCAGGATGTCATGGACCTCGGAGGGGACATCGTCTCCTCGGAGCGCTTTGCCATGGCGCTGGCCGTCCCTCATCACAACCCGCGGCGGACCGTCGCCTCCCACAGCCTCGAGACCGCCGAGTACGCCCTCAGAATCGCCCGGTGGCTCAACCGGCATGGCGCCTCGGTGAGCGAGGAGGACGCGGTCCGTGCCAGCCTCATGCACGACCTGGGCATGACGGAGGACGAGGTCTTCCTCAGCCCCTCGCGAAAGAAGGCGTTCTCGCACCCGCGCGCCGGCTCGCGCATCGCCCGCGAGGAGTTTCGTGCGAATGACGTCCAGGTGGACGCGGTGCGCCGCCACATGTGGCCCATTGGCCTCACTCCGCCCCGCAACATGGAGGGGTGGGTGGTCGTGGCCGCCGACAAGTGCTGCTCGGTGCGCGAGGCCCAGCGCTACGCGCGTGACGCCGCCGGCCAGCTGGCCGACACGCTCCTGGGCTGATCAACCCAATACAGACCGCGCCAAAAAGAGGAGGCGCCCCGAAGGGCGCCTCCCTGCGTGCCGTTGTCCTGTGGCCCTACTCCTTGGTGACGTGCTTGAAGTGGAAGTCGACGAGGACCTCGATGCCCGAGAAGCCCGCCTTGAGCGCGTAGGGGTTCTGCGGCCAGTCGATGGGCAGGGTGCCGTAGTCCTGACGGGTGAGCACGTTGTCGGCCTGCATGGTGAACTGGTCGGCCTCGTCGAGGTCGGTCGTGGTCTTGGCCTTGTCGACCAGCTCGTCGAACTCGGGGTTGCTGTAGAAGGAGCTGCGCTTGACCGACTCGGAGCTCAGGAAGAACGAGCTCATGAACTCGATGCCCACGTTGGAGGTGGAGCTCCAGGTGACCGTGGTGGCCTGGATCTCGCCGTTGCCGCGCTTGGTGGACCAGTCCTGGTCCTCGATGACGGACACGTTGGCGGTGACGCCCACGTCGGCCCAGTTGGAGGCCAGGACCTGGGCGACCAGCTCGTCGCGCTTGCGGACCGGGAAGTCGAAGGCGAGGCCCGAGACGCCGGCCTGGGAGAGCAGCTCGGAGGCCTTGTCGGGGTTGAACTCGAAGACCTCGAGCGAGGCGTCGTGGCCGTTGACGGTGCTGGGGATGAAGCACGAGCACGGGGCGGCGGCACCCTCGAGGACGGTGTCGCAGAGGGTCTGGCGGTCGATGGCCAGCGACAGGGCCTCGCGGACGCGCTGGTCCTGGAACTCGGCCGGGCCGTTCTGGAGGTTGAGGTTCACGAACTGCGTGGCGCAGGGCGTGTAGTTGACGATCTCGGGGCCGACGGTCTCGTCGGTGGCGTACTGGGCGAGGAGGTCCTTGGGGACGAAGACGACGTCGAGGTCGCCGTTGACGTACATGTTCATGAGGGTGGAGTCATCGGCGACGTAGTTGATCTCGACGGCGTCGATGGCGGGACGGCCGGCGTGGTAGTCGTCGAAGGCGGCGAGGCGCACGAAGCTCACGCCGTCGTTCTCCTCGATGAAGAAGGGGCCGCAGCCAAAGTAGGTGGTGTAGTCGGGGCCGGTCGAGATGCCCCAGTCCTCGCCCGCGGCCTCGACGCCGGCCTTGGGGTAGATGTTGGCGTAGAACTGGCAGAGCAGGCGCAGGAAGGAGGAGTGGGGCTCGGAGAGGGTGAAGACGATGTGCGTGTCATCGACGACCTGCAGGCCCTCGAGCTGGTCGGTCTCGCCGTTGGCGAGCGCGTCAAAGCCCACGATCTTGGTGAAGGAGTCGGCCTCGGCGTTGATGGAGACGAGGCGCTCGAAGGTGAACTTGACGTCCTCGGCGGTGAGGACCGAGCCGTCGTGGAACTTGATGCCCTCGTTGAGCTCGATCTCGTAGGTGAGGCCGTCCTCGGAGACGACGGGCAGCGCGGCGGCGACGACGGGCTTGACCTCGTTGGTGGTGGGGTCGAGCTCGTAGAGGCCCTCGGTCACGTTCTCGGAGATGCCGATGGTGGTGCTGGTGGTCTGGGTGTCGAAGGAGGCGTCAGGCTTGGCGACACCAAAGCGGATGACGTTGGCGCCACCCTCCGCGTCGCCACCGTCGTCCGCGCCGCCGCAGCCGGCCAGGGCCGAGGCGCTCACGAGGGCGGCCATGCCCGCGGTGCCCTTGATGAAGGAGCGGCGGGAGAGGGAGGAGACGAGCGAGTTGAGGAGTTCGCCCCTCTCGTTCTGGTCGGTCTGCTTCATGGGATGATCCTTTCCTGAGGATGGACGAACAAACACGCCGGGCTAGTGCCTAACCCTTGTTTTCTACCCAAATTCCTAGCCAGCATGCGGACAAAGGCGCAATTGGCGCCCTGGTTGGCCAAGTGTTAACAAAAGGCGGTGCGTGCGGCGGGGTCGCGGCGCGTCTTGGGGTACAGTGGGCGGGGGCGCCGGGCCGGCGCCCGTGCCGCAGGCGAGGAGGTCCCATGGCCGCTCCGTACACCATCTTCCTCTCGGGGGGCATCGCCTCCGGGAAGTCGACCGTCTCACGACGCCTCGAGGAGCTCGGGGCGTGGAGGTGCGACCTCGACGCCATCTCGCGCGAGATCCTCTCGCCGGGAAGCGCCGTCCTGGGCGAGGTGTGCGCGGCCTTTGGCGACGACCTCGTCGACGCCGCGACGGGGGAGCTCGACAGGGGGCTGCTCGCCAGCCGCGTCTTTGGCGACCCCGATGCGCTCGCCCTGCTCGAGCGAATCGAGGTGCCCGCCATCATGGACCGGCTCGCCCAGGTCCTCTGCGAGGTGGGATGCGCCCCGTCGATGCCGCCGGTCAGCGTGGTCGAGGTCCAGATCCTCGACCGGGCCGAGCAGTGGCTCGACCTCGCCGACGAGGTCATGGTGGTGACCTGCCCAGTCGACCTGCGCCGCGAGAGGGCCGTCCTGCGCGGCATGGACCCCGCCGACTTCGACGCGCGCGTGGCGCACCAGCCCACCGACGAGTGGCTCGTGGCGCATGCCGATACGGTCCTCGAGAACCTGGGCACGACCGAGGAGCTCATCGCCCAGGTCGACGCCTGGTGGGAGGAGCGCAGCGCGCGCGGCTGGGCGTGACGCTGGGCCGGGTCCGCTAGGGAATCAGCGAGCGATAGACGTTGACGAGCGTGTCGTCGCGCACCAGCTCGAACTCGATGGCCATGAGCGGGCGGGCGACCGAGAAGAGCCCGTCGTCGATGCAGGCGATGGCTGCCGCGAGGTTGGCGTCCGACACTGCGCGCGACCCGCCGATCGGGATGTCCGCGGCGTTGAGGGCCTCGAGCGCCTCCTCGTCGGTGAGCCGCTTGTACTCGGGGTTGCCTGCGAGCAGGTCGTCCAGCTCCACGCGGGCCTGGTCGTAGGTGTCGGTGTTCCAGCGCAGGGCCCGCTGGTAGCAGGCGATGGCCAGGTCGGTGCGGCCGAGCTTCCACTGCATGTAGGCGAGGCGGTAGTGGCACAGCGCGGCGTCACGGGCGGTCGAGGCCAGCTTGAGCGTCTCCTTGAGCAGGTCGGCCGCCTCGTAGGTCTTCGACTGGTTCTCGAGCACCCTCACGACGACCAGCGCCGCGTCGGTCGAGGCGGGCGCGATCCTCTGGACGATGGCGCCATGGGCGAGGGCCTCGTCGTAGCGCTCGAGGAAGTTGAGGAAGCGCGCGCACAGGATGTGGGCGCGGAAGTACGAGTCGGGGACCAGGCGCACGGCGCGCTCGTGGTCGTCGATGTCGCGGTTGAAGCGGATGCGCTCGGCCACGGAGCCGAAGTAGCGATAGACCGTCGAGGAGTCGTCGAGGTAGAGGCCGACCTGCTCGATGGGCGCCAGGGCCTCCTCGAGGATCGCGAGGGCCTCCTCGAAGTGGGGCTCCTCTCCCTCGGGCACGTCGGCGAGCTCGTCGGCGCGCAGGACGGCGCGGTCGAGGGCGGAGCCGTTGACGAACGTCGAGCGGATGCGGTCGACGTCGGTCACGTCGAGCGTGCCGTCGACGAGCGCGGCGCTCGTGCGCTCGCAGGCCTCGACCACCGTGAGGTCGCCCTCGGCGGCATCGCGCAGCGCGACGAGCCTGGAGACGACGTCGCCCGTCGTGCCGTCCAGGCTTCCCAGCAGCTCCTCGAAGGCCCTCACGCGGCCGGCGTTCTCGTTGATGCCGAGGTCGGAGTTGACGCGGGCACCGGTCGCCCTGTGCAGCGCCGGCGTGCACGCCCTCCCGTCAAGCTCGACGCTCTGGTAGCGCGACGCCGCGGACACCGGGTCGTCGAACAGCGTCACGGCGCAGCTGACCTCGTCGAACCAGCCACGCTCGTCGAAGCGCGCCGTGACGGCGGGGTCCTGGGGGAAGCCGCCCCGCGTGACGGCGTCGCTCGCGATGGCCGGGGTGAGGCGCTCGAGGGCGGCCCGGTCGACGTCAAGCGAGAGCAGCGCCTTGCTGCTGCCGTGCTCGTGGGCGTTCACGACGACGCGCGTGACCTTGCCGCACGCCGCGAACGCGATGCGCGCCATGAGCGCGCAGAGCCTTACGGCGTATGTGCGGGCGAGCGCGACGCGGTCCTGCTCGTCGGCGGCGTAGGGGGCGAACTCCGCCGGCGTGGGCATCTCGACCGAGATGCACGAGAGCCCGCTGGAGACGTCGCTGGCCATGTCATAGGAGATGCGAAGGTCGGCCGGGTAGTTCTCGGCGTAGAACGAGACGC
>SUUD01000148.1 GCA_015062715.1 Olsenella sp.
AACTCGCGCGTGACCTCGCCGGTGGCGGAGTCGATCTGGGCGATGAGCTCGACCTCGTCGCCAAAGAACGAGATGCGGATGGGGTCCTCGGAGTAGGGCGGCCACACGTCGACCACGTCGCCGCGCACGCGGAAGGTGCCGCGCGAGAGGTCGTAGTCGTTGCGGTCGTACTGGATGTCGATGAGGGCGTGGATGAGGTCGTCGCGCTCGAGCGGCTCGTCGCGGCTCACGTTGGGAGCAAGGCCCGCGTAGTCCTCGGGGCTGCCGATGCCGTAGATGCAGCTGACCGAGGCCACCACGATGACGTCACGGCGCGAGAGCAGGCTCGAGGTCGCCTGGTGGCGCAGCTTCTCGACCTCCTCGTTGATGGAGGCGTCCTTCTCGATGTAGGTGTCGGACTGGGGGACGTAGGCCTCGGGCTGGTAGTAGTCGTAGTAGCTGACGAAGTAGACCACCGCGTTGTTGGGGAAGAGCTCCCTCATCTCGCTGGCCACCTGGGCGGCCAGGGTCTTGTTGGGCTCGAAGATGAGGGTGGGCTTGTTCACGGCCTCGATGACCTTGGCCATGGTGAAGGTCTTGCCGCTTCCCGTGACGCCCATGAGGGTCTGGTAGCGCAGCCCCTCGCGCACGCCAGCGCTGAGCTTCTCGATGGCCTGGGGCTGGTCGCCCGCCGGCTCGAAGGGAGACACCACCGTGAGCGGCGCGTCCCCCTCCTCGACGCCAAAGCGGCGCAACTCGGCGCCAAAGTGGCCCTGTACCTGCTGGGTTGTGGTCTCGTCCTGCGACATGCGGATCCCTTCGTTGGTGCGTCACCCCAGTCTACCCGCTTTGGCGGACGCGATGCCTCCCGACGGCGGTGTGGAGGAATTGTGGCGAATACCTCCCCGACGGGCTGTTTTTAAAAACCGGGTGGATACTGCGGTCGCAAGGTGCGGCGCCAGCCGCGCGCATTCATCAAGAGCCGGGGAAGAGAGTTGGCTCGAAGATCCCGGCACCAACCGGCCAAGAGGCACGGTGGTACTGCCAACATCGATGAAGGGAGGCCACATGGCCAATTCCAACTCCACAAGCGAGCGCGTTCCCGACACCCGTCTTCCCCTCGTGGGAAGGCGCAGGCCACTCAAGTGCCTGAAGGAGCCCCATGGCTTTGTCAGCGGGATAGCGCAGGGCAACCTCGGCTACCAGATGCAGTACGCGGCCAAGCTCCTCGAGGAGCAGCTGGCAGAGGAGGGCATGCCGCACGTGCTGCAGCTCGACCTCACCTGGGAGGGTGACGACTGGCGCAACCCCACCTGGTGGCGCCTCTATGCCGACGGCGACGAGGCCTGCGAGGGAGAGGGCGCGTTTGCCCGCCAGTGCTTCGAAGAGGACGCCAAGAGGTTCCTCGAGGTCCTGCGCGAGGCGGTCGGGGGCATGGGGCTGCCACGGCTCTCCGAGCGCGAGTACGACCTGCTCCGCCGCGCCCGCGACATCGCACGCCACGAGCCCTACGACGAGGGCTCTTGCACCCTCGGGGGCACGCCGGGACGCGTCTTCTAGGCGCTAGGCCCCCCCGCCGAGGTCCCTGAAGCGGGCAAGGGCGTCATAGGCGGCGTCCTGCGACAGGACGCCGCGGCGCAGCCCGCAGGGAAGCTCGCCGGCCTCGTCACGCCCGAAGTCCGCGAGCCACTCCCCCGAGTCGAGGTAGGCGGAGAGGTCGCGGGCCGCGGGAGCCGCGAGCTCGCGGGCCGCAAGCGCGGCCTCCAGGCGCCTGTTGGCGGCCAGGACCTGCTCGAGCGCGGCCTCGAGGCGGGCGACGCGCGCGGCGGGGCCGTCCCAGTCGCCCTCCTGGACCGGGACCTCCCCTTGTTGGTAGGCGAAGTCGCCGAGCCAGGCGCTGACGGAGCGCGTCATCTCGCGCGAGAAGCCGGAGTTCCACTTGCGCTCGCAGAACCCCGTGAGCGACTCCGCGGTGCCGGCACGCTTCTGGGCGATGGCGCCGCGTGCGTCCGCGTCACGGTAGGCGTCCTCCATCACGACGTCGCCAAGCTCGAAGCGCTGCGGCTTGGGGCGACGCAGCTGCCGCTCGGTGGGATGTCCCACGACCAGCATGCAGGCGGGCACCACGTAGCGCGGGAGGCCGAGAATCGCCCGCTGGTCCTCGCGACGCTCGAGGATGTCGCCTATGTAGCAGCTGCCCAGCCCGAGCGACTCGGCGGCCACCACGGCGTTCTGCGCAGCGATGGTCGCGTCCTCGATGGCGAGCACGAGGTCGCCCACGCCCGGCTCGCGCGGGTCGCACCCCTCCTCGGCACGGAAGGCCGCCCACCAGCGCCGCACGTCGGCACAGAACACCAGGACGAGTGGTGCCGCGGCGATGAAGTCCTGGTGGACGCAGGAGGCGGCGAGGGCGTCCTTCTTGGCCTGGTCGCGCACCACGATGATCGAGTAGAGCTGCTGGTTGCCGGCCGTGGGCGCCTGGCAGGCAGCCTCGAGGATGGCCCGCTCGTCCCCGGGCGAGACGGGTTCATCGGTGAACGCCCGCACCGACGTGCGCGCATGGAGCTGGGAGATGACCTCGTTCATAGGAACCTCCATCGACGTTGCCTCACGGACATGATACGCCCGGTCACCGCTTTATGAAGAAACCGTGAGCGAGCGACATCCCCGGGTGTCCTACCGTTTAACAGGTGGGACGCACGGAGCCCAAGTTGAGGAGGTCATCATGAACGCCATCACCCGCAGGACCATGATTGCCGGCATGCTCGCCCTTCCCACTCTGCTCGCCGCGTGCGCGCAGAGCCAGGAGGCGACCACAGGCGACCAGGGCGAGGCCCAGATGCTCGGAGGCTGGCAGGTCGCAGCTCCGGGAGAGCCGCTCGTCGATGACGCCGCCCGCGAGCTCCTCGCGTCCGCGCTCACCGAGGCCGACGGCGCCTACGAGCCCTACGCTGAGATCGCCCAGCAGGTCGTCTCCGGCACCAACCACGCCTTCCTCGTCACCGGCGAGGGCGGCGCCTGGTGCGTGGCCGTCGTCTACGAGAACCTTGACGGCGAGGCCTCGCTCGTCTCGGTCGCAGAGATCGACCCCAACGAGATCGCGACCGCCGACGAGGACGCCTCGGAGGGCCTGCTCGGCGCGTGGCAGGTCGTGGAGCAGGCGGGGGCGGCCCTGAGCCCCGCCGAGGCCCAGGGGGCCTTCGACCTCGCGTACGGCGCCTACGTGGGCGTCGACCTGCACCCGATTGCCTGCCTTGCCACGCAGGTCGTGAGCGGCACCAACTATCGCGTCCTCTGCGAGGGCGCGCCGGTCGTGCCGGACGCGGCTCACCACCTCTACGTTGCGACGGTCTACGCAGACCTCGAGGGCAACGCCGAGTTCTCCGCGGTCGAGCTGCTCGACCTGCTCGCCTACGTCGGCGCATAGCCGATACGCACCGGCGCTTCCCCTAGGCTGCGCCAGATACCCGGGTACGGCTCGCAGATCACGAGCCGTACCCGGGCTTTTCTCACAAGGCTTCGAGCAGCGCCCCGAGCCCCTACTCGTGGGCGTGAGCCTGGATGGCGACGAGGAAGATTGTGGCAACCATGAGGACGAGTCCCGCCCAGTCGGCCCACGAGAAGGTCGTCCCCAACAGAAGCGCCGTGATCACCGTCGCGCTCACCGGCTCGGCAGCCCCGAGCATGTTGCCCCACAGCGGCCCCACGATCGAGATGCCGTGGAGGAAGAGGCCATAGGCGCCGAAGGTGCCCACGAGGATGGCGACGGCCAGTACCAAGACGCTCGTGAGGTCGAGCGCGGGCACGTTGCCCGGTATGGTGCCGTTGGCGACGCACACGACGACGCCCGTGATGCCGCCCACGAACATGCCCACGCCCGTCACCGCCAGGCTCCCGTACCGCGCGAAGAGGGGCTTGGGGAACATGGTGTAGAAGGTCGCCGCGGCCGCCGTGGCGATGCCGAAGAGCAGGCCCGGCAGCGGCATCTTGATGGTGGTCGGGTCGCCGTGCGTGGCGATGAGGAACGTGGCGACCATGGCGCACCCCAGTGCCAGCACCTCGAGTCCGCGCGGAAGCCGCCTGCCCACGACGCAGGCGATCGCGAGCACGAAGACGATGTTCAGGCTCTGCAGGACGGTCGCCGTGCCCGCATTGGTGTAGGAGATGGTCGCCGCGTAGACGGCGGAGTTGAGAAACAGGCCGAACGACCCAAAGACCAGCAGGCGCCACAGCGCGTCGCGGTCGGCGACCATGGCGCGCAGGGTGTCGCTCCTCGTGGCCAGCAACACCACGAGGAAGACGATGCCCGCGCCGAGCTCCCTGATGGTCGTGAGCAGGATCGGGTCGAGCGGGGTCGACGAGAAGAGGTACTGGATGCAGGTGCCCGAGAGACCCCAGGCAATGGCCCCGCTCAGGGTCGCGGCGATGCCGTGCGCCATGTTTGGCCGTGCTTCCTCGGACAAGAATCCCCCAAACGTCGCTTGCGGTGCCGGCACAGCATACCGCAAGCCATCGCCACCGGAGGCGGCCCCACGAAACGCCTACCCCACGGCCGCGGTCGGGCGGGTCAATGACCGCCATGCGGGGTAGAATTGAGCCGTATGGACCAGAGAAAGGACGCACCCGTGCTCAAGAGCATCATCACCAAGATCGTCGGCGGCATCCTCATCTTCATGGGGGCGCTCATACTCCTCGCCGGACTCACCGAGATGTTCGGGGACCCGGGCTTCTTCCTGTTCTGCCTCGTGTTCGCGGCGCTGCTGATCTTCCCTGCCGTCGTGCTCATCCGCTGGGGCTCCCGCGACAAGCAGGCGAACCCCTACGCATACAACCCCGGCGGGTATCCCTACCAGCCCTACGCGGGCGCCCCCCAGCCCTACACGACCGACCCCCAGGCCACGACCACCGTCACGCCGGTAGTCACGCCCCAGCAGCCCCAGCAGCCCCAGCGGCCCGCACCCGTCGCACCCCAGCAGCCGGCACCCACGATCAACGCCCTCGACAGCCTCCTCGCGCGTTCGAGCGACCTCTACCCCTCCCTCAAGGACCTCGTCAACCATGACCTCCAGGGCAACCGCGACTCCGCCGACGCCCATGCCGCCGCGGTGCTGCTCGCCGCCGGCGGCATCCTTGGCTGGGACCCGACGCCCCGGGCGACCATGACCAAGCTCAACCGCACGGGGAAGCTCTGGACCAACTTCCCCTCGGACGACCTCTCCGACGACGACTATCACCGCATCGTCGCCACCGAGGCGGCCCTCAACGTGGCCGAGGCCATCGTCGCGGCCGGCGTCACCGCCTCCGCCACCAGCGACCAGATCGTCGCGGCGGCGCGCGAGCGCATCCTCTCGAGCCTCGACGCGCCCCTGCCCTCCTGGGACCCCGCCCCCGAGCTCGCCCTCGCCTACCCCGGCACCGCGCCCCGGGACACCCCCGGCGAGTGGCTCGAGCGCATGGGCGTCTCGTTCTACGCCGAGAACTACCCGGCCAACCTTCGCATCTCCTAT
>SUUD01000009.1 GCA_015062715.1 Olsenella sp.
TGCTGGTGGCTGGCCTCGACATTGGGATTAACTACATCGTGGACGAGGACGAGGAGCGGATCGTGCACGGGCTGCCCTTCGACCCCATCGCCGAGCCCGAGCTCATGGCCGAGCTGATGGAGGCCGATGACGGTGTGCAGTTCTCGCATACGCTGGAGGAGCAGGTCGGCGGCCAGCTGGAGGCCGGGTTCGTGCTCACGGGCCTCTACGAGGACACCAACGGCGAGGGGCGCCTGCACGAGCTGGGGATTCCGTCGTTTGTCGCCACGCGCGCGGTGCTTGCGGGGTAGGGCCATGAGGATCATCCGCAAGATAGACCTGCTCAAGGACCCGGCCCTCTATCGGAAGATGATGCGGGCCACCACGGTCATGCTCGTGGCCTGCATCGCCGTGGTGCTGTGGTGGGTCGTGCAGGGCGGCCGGCGCCCGGGCTTTGTCACCCTGCTTCTCGTCGTCGTTCTCACAAGCTTCGTCTACCCGGCCCACGAGTACGTCCACGGGGCATTCTTCCGCCTGCTGGGCCCGCCCGGCACCAAGGTGGTCTACGGCTTTGGCATGGGGTTCCTCTTCACCAGCGCGGAGGGAGCCATCCTTTCGCGCGACCGCTACCTGGTGGTCACGCTCGCTCCCACGGTCATCTTCACCGTGGCCACGCTTGCCCTTGGCCGGGCCCTTGACCAGCAGCTCATTGGCGCTGCCGTGTGCGTGCTGCATCTCTTTGGCTGCGTGGGTGACATCGTCATGGCGGGCGAGGTGGTGGCAACCGACGGCGTGACCCACGTGCGCGACACCGGCACCGGGGCCGAGCTGCTGGCGGTGGAGTAGGCCCTAGAACCCCTCCGCGTCACGCTGCTTGCGAATGGCGATGCGCTTCTCGGCGTCCTCCCACTCGCGGCGCTCCTCGTCGCTCACCAGCTCGAGCCCAAACTCCACGGGCTGCGGCGTGCCGTGGGCATCCACGCAGACCTCGGTGAGGTAGGCGGTGTTGATGGCGTTGCGCTCGCCGGTGGCGCAGTCCTCCACGTAGACGTCCACGCGCACCTCCATGGAGGTGCGCCCCACGTGGGTCAGGCGCGCGCACACGTAGACGACGTCGTTGAGGTAGGCCGGGTGCCTGAAGACGAGCGAGTCGACGCAGGCCGTGGTGATGGATGCCCCGCAGTGCCTGCGCGCGGCGATGCCCGCGGTCGTGTCGATCCACTCCATGAGGCGTCCGCCAAAGAGGCGGTTTTCCCCGTTGATGTCCTTGTGCTGGAGGATGAACGTGGACGCGGTGAGCGAGTCGGCGACGCGCTTGCTTCCCTTGGGATAGGTGCGCTGCATGGTGGCCCCCCTTCCTGACGCTGGCCTCCCTAACGATACCCTACAATCGAGGCTGCGCGACCGGAACGACGCGAGAGGGGAGGGCCGCGATGGACGACGGGCGCACGCCGCTCCTGCTGCACGCCTGCTGCGGGCCCTGCTCGCTCGAGCCGCTGCGGATCCTGCGCGAGGAGGGCTTCGAGCCCACCATCTGCTGGGTCAACCCCAACATCCAGCCCGACGCCGAGCACGACCTGCGCCTGGCAACCCTTCTGGCCTGGGCGCGCGACGTTGCGCACGTTGACGTGATCGTCGGCCGCTGCGAGCGCGACCGCTGGGAGCGCCTGGTGGCCCCGCATGGCCTGGATCGGCCGGCGCGCTGCCGCGCCTGCTACGCGCTGCGCCTCTCCGAGGCCTGCCGCATTGCCCGCGAGCGGGGCTTCACGCATGTCTCGACCACGCTGGCCGTCTCGCCCCACCAGCTCTATGACGTGTGCATGGAGGCGCTCGTGCGCATCGCGGGCGCAAACGACCTGGTGCCCGTGGTGCGCGACTATCGCGAGCTCTACGAGGGCGCCTACGAGCACGCCCGTGAGCTGGGCATGTACACGCAGAGCTGGTGCGGGTGCCGCTTCTCGGCCGTGGAGGCCGCCGTCGAGCGCCATGCCGCGCGCGACGAGCGCAAGGCGGCCCGCGCGGCCGTACGCCACTAGTGTTGTGTTAGCGGCATTATTGGGGTCATATTGTGTTGTGTTAGCGGCTAATTCTGGCGCTAGGCATGTTGTGTTAGCGGCATACTCGGCCTATCATCATGTTGTGTTTGCGGCAAACAAGGAGGTAAAGCATGCTTGAGCGGCACGCCTATCAGACACTTCTCTCGTGGAAGCGCGAGTCCTCCAGCAAGGCACTGCTCATCGATGGCGCCCGCCAGATTGGCAAGACGTTTCTTGTCGAGGAGTTTGCGCGGCGCGAGTATCCCTCCTACATCAAGGTCGACTTCCTGAAGGACTCGCAGGCTGCCATGACCCTCTCCTCGGCACGAAGCGCGCGCGAGGTCATAGAGGCGCTCTCCCTCATTTCTGGCAGACGGGTCATTGCGGGCGAGACACTTGTGTTTCTTGACGAGGTGCAGGAGGCACAGGATCTCATCACCTTCTCGAAGTACATAGTTCAAGACGGAAGGTTCCCGCTCATCATGAGCGGGTCGATGCTGGGGGTAGAGCTCAACCACGTCAAGTCGTTTCCCGTTGGCTTTCTGCGCGAGGAGATGATGTACCCGCTGGACCTCCGGGAGTTCTCCTCTGCGCTCGGCGTTCCCGCCTCGGTCATGGATACCGTTTACGAGTGCTTCGAAGAGAAGCTTCCGGTTCCACAGGGCATCCATGATCGCCTCATCGACATCTTCAGGCTCTACGTCGTGATAGGTGGCATGCCAGAAGCCGTCCAAGCATATCTCGACAATGGATACGACCTGGGAGCCTCGCGTGAGGTGCAGGAGGGCCTTGTCAGCCTCTACCGGGAGGACATCGCAAAGCATGCGGGCGACCGAGTGCTTCAGGTCAAGGCCATCTACGATTCCATTCCTGCCCAGCTTGACAAAGAGAACAAGCGCTTCCTCCTCAAGCAGGTAAAGGCCGACGCCAAGTTTGAGCGCTACGCGAATGACTTTGCGTGGCTCGTTGGGGCCCGTGCCGCGCTCAAGGCGACGTGTGTGACGGACCCACGTCCCATGCTCGAGCGAAGCGAGGAGCAGGGTCGTTTCAAGCTGTATCTGTCTGACTCCGGCATGCTCATGTCGTGCTACTCGACGGACGTCGCGCTCGCCGCCCGTTCCGGCGAGCGGAGCGTGAACTTTGGGGGCGTTTACGAGAACGTCGTTGCCCAGGAGCTTGCCTCGGCGGGCGTGCCACTCCACTACTACCATCACACGAGACTCGGCGAAATTGACTTTATGGGCGAAGCCGGGGGTGCGGCGCTGCCCATCGAGGTCAAGTCGGGAAAGAGCTACCGCAGACACGTCGCTCTCAACAATCTGCTGCGCTCCGATGAGTACGGCATCAAGAAGGCGTACGTCCTCTCCGAGGCAAATGTCGATTCCGAGCAGCGCGAGGGCGGTACCGTGTACTACCTGCCGCTCTACATGTTGCCCTTTGTTGCGCAGGAATTGGCTGGGGCATCGCTTGGGGGAGCGATCGCCCCTCCGCCGGCGTGGTAGGGATGGGTGACAATCTATATCTTTACCCAGATGGCGGGGCGAACACCAATATTGAGTCCAAGAATGGCCCCGCTCCATCCGCCCGTAGCTTCTCCAAACTGGCCATCCGGCATCATTATCAAGTCAACCCTACCCTGGCTGTAGCTGTCGCTCAGCCACCAATAGCCCTCGTTGTCGACCCCATTGAGTTGTACCCTCGCATAAGGCGTGTGGACAGCGCTGCGGCTTACTTCGCTTTCGAAATACCGTTCCACCTCACTCCGGCTCAAACAGAATGGCTCGCCGTCAATCATGTCGCGCTCTTGTTCCGTGAACGCCTCAAAGTAGAACTTGTCCACCAAGAACCTGTGCAGCTCACAGTCCTCCCAGCTTGCTGTCCCGCCAGAGTTGAAGGGCATCGAGTCGAGGATGTGATTGCTGACGAGCAACACCCTCCCGTCCTCGACCGCTAGGACCTGCCACCTGATTCGCTCGGGGCCGTTCGTCGCATTGTTATCCTGCTCGTATGACCCCATGAAGGTGAAGTCCCCAACTTGTGCCATTTCGAGCGCGCCTTCCCTCACGGCAGCGACCCTCTCTTGCTCGGCCTGCTCAGCTGCCCTCTCGCGGGCAGGTATGACAACCAGAGTCCCGAACGCCGTGGCGGCGGCAACGACGAGGGCGATGGCGGCGACGGCTATGCGAGACCGCTTCGAGCGCTTTTTTGCACCCTCGATCCCTTCCGCGCACTTTTGGACCAACCCGGCGGAGTCACGGTATCCGCCTAGCCCTTCAAAGAGCGCACGTGCTTGTTCCATCTGGGTGATGGACCCTTCTGCTAAGGCATCTGAGGCCGCTTGGTACTGGAGCTCGCGGTCTCTCTCCTCGAGCCACTCCTCATCTTCGAGTCTAGGGAGCAGCTCAAGCGGTGCGTCGCAGGCATGGCACGTTTCCCGTCCAACATTGAGCGAGCCACACGAGCAAGTCCACCAGCCGTTGCCTCGGTATATGCGATTCTGCAGCTTCTCGGGGTTAAGGCCCGCGGCTTTGAGTTCGGCCTCCCTCGCCCTCTTGGCCTCGGGGGAGAGAGGGAGTAGTTCCTGCCCGGGCAATGCAATCGCAGGTTCAAAAGAGGTGGCATCCCCCGCGCGCATCACAAAGGCGGCAACCTGCTCGACTTCTGACGAGGACAGCCTTAGCGCCTTCGGTACCCATTCACTGCCGGGCGTAACGTTTGCGTCAAGGGTTGAGAACTCGACCGTTTCGACGGTGCCGCCAGGTGTGGTCACGTGCGCCGTAATTACGATGGCGTCGATCGTGTCGTTAGAGACGTTACGGGTCTTTATCTGCAAGAACGCCGTTTGGGACTCGGTGTCACGCGAGACCTGGACGACCTCGATCCGTACGGGGCAGCCAGGTTGCCATTTGGGGTTCTCGTCGCGATAAACTACCTTGTAATTGGCCATCTATTCAACACCTTCAATCTTGCTGCTCCAAGCCCTTTCCGTCACGGCCTCGTTGATGAGCGTCGCGAGCCTCTTGCCAAACGTGACTAGGTCCCTATCCAGAAGCAGGGGTTTTAGAAGATCGACATACGTGCTGGGACTCATGGCTATCTGCTCAAGAGACCGTGCCATGGCATCCTCCGCAATGGCGCCGTTCCGCTTTGCTTGGCGGCATATATCCTGGACCGCTTTACCGGTGACATCGCTGCCAAACGTCTCGTCAAGAAGCAGGAAGAAGTCCGCGAGCGAAATCCGCAAGGCCCTTCCGGTGAGTTCAGGCTCAAAACCGAGGTTCTTCGACTCGACGATGTCCTGGATGGCTTGGAGGTATATGGGATCGTTTACCTGGATTCGAATGCGCTTATCCTCAAGAAGATTCGATGGCGCATGCTCCAAAAGGTAAAGGAGGCAATCTTCCTCGCTCGGCTGCTCCTGGAAGGCGAGCGAACGTCGTACCGAAAGTGTGCGAACGCGGGCCTCAGTAAGTCCGAGCTGTCGTCCAATCTGGTAATAGCTCGGACGGGTTCCTTCTCGCTCAACTCCTCGCATATAGATGTCGAAGAGATAGACCTCAAGCTCGGTCTTCGTCATGTTGGCGAAGTCGCGGCAAAAGAAGCGTTTCGTCAGCCGTTCGAAATCATCTGCGGTCCAAGCGAGCATCCCGCCTCCTTGCATTACGGTTGTCTAGCTGGTTGCGGGTCAGAGGCTCGGAAGCTCGTCTTCGGTGGGAACCAGCAGCGTGTCTGTCGGCCTGCCCGCCTTGTCGGGGAGGGCGATTGTGTACAGTGCGGCAACGACACCCGTTCCAAAGAGGCTGAGGGCCCATATGGTCCCGGACCTGTCGGCGTACCCCTTTTCCTTGGCGATGTCGACAAACTTGGAGGTGATGTAGTACCAGCCGATCAAGCCGAAAAAGAAGAATAGCCAGAACACGGCCTGGTACGATTCATACGAATACATGCGAGCCTCTCCTTTTCCCTTTTGGTGTAGCGAGCCGTACAAACGACTAGCGACGCTTTTTGATGTGCGGTCCTGAAAAATGTAGGGGGGGGGTTCATTGTCAAGGCACCTTAGGTATACGGCGATTGCGGTGATTGATTGCGCTCGCGCGGCCTCGCGTCATGTGGGATAATCACGCGTCGCACATCACGGACCTGACAGGAGGCGCGACCCTTGCGCACCGATGACTTTGACTACGACCTTCCCGACGAGCTGATCGCCCAGGCCCCGGCCGAGCCGCGCGACAGCTGCCGCCTGCTCGTGCTGAGGCGCGAGGACGGCTCGGTGGAGCACCGCATCTTCACCGACATCATCGACTACCTGCGTCCCGGCGACCTGCTCGTGGCCAACAAGACCCGCGTCATGCCGGCGCGCCTGGTGGGACGCAAGGAGGGCACGGGTGGCCTTGCCGAGATGCTGCTGCTGCGCCGCCGCGAGGACGTGGATGCGCTCGGCGGCACCTGGGAGTGCCTGGTGAGCCCCGGCAAGCGCCTCAAGCAGGGCGCACGTGTGGAGTTTCGTCCCGGCGGCGCCCACGCCCCGCAGACGGCCGAGGTCGTGCTGGTGGGCGAGGTCGTCGACTACGTCGAGGGCAGCCGTGGCGGACGCCTGGTGCGCTTCGAGCCGCGCGGTGGCCGCACGCTGGACGAGGCAGTCCATGCCGCCGGCCACGTGCCCCTGCCGCCCTACATCACCCAGTACCAGGGCGACCCCGAGAAGTACCAGACCGTCTACGCCATGCGCGAGGAGCACTCGGCGGCGGCCCCCACGGCGGGCCTGCACTTCACGCCCGAGCTCATCGACCGCCTGGCTGCGGCCGGCATCAACATGGCCCACGTGGAGCTTGAGGTGGGCATCGACACCTTCCGCCTCATCGAGGAGGACGACCCCACCCAGCACGTCATCCACACCGAGCGCTATCACGTGCCGCAGGACGTGGTCGACGCCGTGCACGCCACCAAGGCCGCGGGCGGCCGTGTGGTGGCCGTGGGCACCACGTCTGTGCGCTCGCTCGAGAGCGCCTGGGACGCCGAGGCCGGCGACATCGTGGCGCGCGAGAACGCGACCACCAACCTCTTCCTCATGCCGGGCAGCGAGTTCCACGTGGTCGACGCCATGATTACGAACTTCCACGTGCCCCGCTCGACCCTCATGATGCTGGTCTCGGCCTTTGCCACGCGTGAGCAGATCATGGACGCCTACGCCGAGGCCATCCGCGAGCGCTACCGCATGCTCTCGTTTGGCGACGCGATGCTCATCCTGTAGGGGGCTGGATGGGGCACGGCTCGCAAGTCTCGTTCCATGCCCACCCAAACGACAACGAAAAAGGGCCCGCACGTCGCATGACGTGCGGGCCCCGTGGTCTCTTCTAGAAAACCCCTAGCCGGAGACGGTCTGCGAGTCGAGCTCGGGCGTCTTCTGGTCGTCGGTGCCGTCCTTGACCTCGGCTTCTGCCTCGGCATCGGCGCTCTCGGTGTCACCTTCCGTGGCATCGCCATCGCCCTCGGCAGTGGCACCCTCGCCCTCGGCGGCAGCACCCTCGCCCTCGGCGGTTGCGTCCTCGGGCTCCGCGGTGGTCTCGGCGGGCTGGGTCGCGGTCGCGGCCGGCTGGGGCGCGTCGTCGGCGGCGGGCTTGCGCGAGCAGCCCGAGCCAAAGACGAGCCACAGCACGAGCAGCAGCATGAGGGCGACGACGCCGATGATGACCTTGAAGACGGTGCGCGAGCGCTTGGTCGACTCGCGCAGGTCGCGCTCGGCGTCGGCGAGCTCGCGGACGCGCTCGCCCTGGGCGTCGAGCTCGGCCAGGGCGCTCGTGATGTCGTCGCGCAGGTTCTGGGTCTTGTCGGGCGTGGCGTGGATGTCGTTTGCCTCGTCGATGAGGGCCTGGGCAGCCTCCATGCGGTCCTGGGCCGCGAGCTGCTCCTTGGTGACCTCGCGCACGCCCATCTCGCGCTCGACGACCGCGTTGTCGAGCGTCGCCTCGTCGGTCTGGGCGTCCTGGTACAGGCGCTCGTACTCGGTGCGGCGCTGCTCGGCCTCCTGGCGGGCCGACTCGTTGGTGCGCTCGGCAACCTCGAGCGACTGCTGCTGCGTGAGCAGGTGGGCCTGGGCGCTGTCGACGGCGCGCTGGGTCTCGTCGGTGGTCGACTGGACCTCGCTTCTTGCCGTGGCGAGGTGGATCTGCTCGTTGGCGATCGACTGCTGCACCTGGGAGATGGCATCGGTGTCCGCGGACCCGGCCGAGGTGAGGGAGGCGAGCTCCTCGTTGAGGCGTGCGAGGCGCGCGTTGGCGTTGTCGACGGCGCGGTTGGCCAGCGAGACCTGGGCGTCGCGGCGCGAGTTGGCGTCGGCGAGCGCAGACTCGGCCTTGCGCACCGCGCGCTGCGCCTCCTTGAGCACGCGCGAGGTGTCCTCGGCACGGCTCTTGGTCGAGTCCATGAGGTTCTTGTATGGCCTCAGGCGCGCCTCGTTGTCGACCTTGAGCTTGGCGAGCTGGTCGGACAGGTGCTCGCGCTGGGCGTTCAGGGCCTTGATGCGCTCCTCGGCGTCCTTGAACTCCGCGGTGGCGCGGGCAAGCGCGTCGCCCTGCTCGGCCATGATGGCGTCGTAGTTGCGCTCGATGTCCGTGCGGTGCTCGAGCTCGGCCTGCATCTCCTCAATCGAGACCTTGAGGGCGTCTCGCTTGGAGCGGGCGGCGTTGTGGTCGCGCTTGGCGCGGCTCACGTCGCGCATGGCCGAGAGGCCCTCGATGAAGGTGCGCGAGGTCTCGGCGGCGCCGGCCGCAACGGCGCCGGCCGCGCGGTTGAGGCCGCTCTCGCCCTGCTCGGGCGCGGGCCCGTCCTGTCCCTGCGATGTGGCCGCCTGGGGTGCCTCGTCACCGAGGTCGAAGCCGGGCAGGTCGCGGTCCATATCGTTGTTGTTGGCCATTGGTTGTCCCTTCTCGCCAACTCATATCCTAGGTCGATGGTACCCATCACATCATTTTCCAACATAACGTCTGCCGAGCGAGCCACAACATGGCGAACGGCTTTTGATAGGATATCGACATGTTGGTAGGCGCTCCTCGCATATGCGCCATTTTGGATGGAGGTAACTCTCATGGTTTCTGCCCAGACCACGATTATCAACGCAACCGGCCTTCACGCCCGTCCCGCTTCCGCCTTCGTCATGGAGGCCAAGAAGCACGCCTGCGACATCACCATCAAGGACGTCGACAAGGACGCCGCCCCCTCCAACGCCAAGTCGATCATGATGATCCTTGCCGCCGGCCTGGGCTGCGGGACCAAGGTCGAGGTCACCTGTGACGGCGAGGGCGAGCAGGAGGCCCTCGACGCCATCATCGCCCTCATCGACAGCGGCTTCGGCGAGACCGAGTAGCATTCACGTCTGGTTAGTTTGGGGAGGCCCGGCGCCTGGTGCGTCGGGCCTCCCGCGTTGCGGCAGACTTAGCCCCTGGCACGTTCGCACCACGAGGGAGGCCCCATGAACGAGGGACGCTGGTTCACCTACGACATCGTCGCGGAGGACCCCGCCACGCACGCGCGGGCGGGCGTGCTGCACACCCCGCACGGCGACATCGAGACCCCCGTCTTCATGCCCGTGGGGACCAAGGGCACGGTCAAGGGTCTGCTGCCGTCCCAGCTCGAGGACCTTGGCGCGCAGATCGTGCTCGCCAACACCTACCACTGCTCCATGCGCCCGGGCGCGGACGCGGTCGAGCGGCTGGGTGGGCTGCACGAGTTCATGCAGTGGCACCATCCCATCCTCACCGACTCGGGCGGCTTCCAGGTCTTCTCGCTGGGCGAGCACTTCAAGCTCTCGGACGACGGCGTGCGCTTCCGCGCGGTCGACTACGGCGGCGAGAACATCACCTGGACGCCCGAGCGCAACATGGAGATCGCCCAGAAGCTTGGCGCCGACATCGTCATGCAGCTCGACCAGTGCCCCGGCTACCCCTCGCCGCGCGAGTACGTCGAGCGCGCCGTGGAGCTCTCGAGCATGTGGGCCGAGCGCTGCTTTGCCGCACACACCAGGCCCGACCAGGCCCTCTTTGGCATCGTCCAGGGCGGCATGCACCTCGACCTGCGCCTGCGCTCGCTCGAGCACCTCGAGTCCTGCGCCGACTTCCCGGGCTACGGCATCGGCGGGTACTCGGTGGGCGAGGACCACGAGACCATGTTCGAGACGCTCGCGCCCCTGGTGAGCGAGCACATGCCCAAGGGCAAGCCGCGCTACCTCATGGGGGTGGGCAACCCCACGACGCTCGTGCGCGGCGTCGCCTGCGGCATCGACATGTTCGACTGCGTTCTGCCCACGCGCGCTGCGCGCATGGGCTCGGCCTTCTCGCACGAGGGCCGGCTCAACTTCCGCCACGCGCGCTTCATCGACGACGACGGCCCGCTCGACCCGCTCTGCACGTGCCCCACCTGCACCGGCGGCTTCACCCGCGCCTACCTGCACCACCTCGTGCGCCAGAAGGAGATGGTGGGGTCGGTGCTGCTCTCGATGCACAACGTCTTCTTCCTGGTCAACCTCATGCGCGAGGCCCGCGCCGCCATCGTCGCCGGTACCTACGGGGACTTCCTGGCCGGCTGGATGGACTCGCCGGCGGCCGTCGACTGGTAAGCCAATCCGCCCTGGGGACGGGCGCGCACCCGTCTGCTGTGCGTTTTCGCCAGGAGCGCTATAATGGCCGGCGGAAGAACCTCGACGGCGGGCCCTGGGGCGCGCCAGGAAAGCGAAGAGAGCACAATGACAAAAGAGAAGAGCCCGGCCTCGGCTGCCGCCGGGGGCCGAAGGGGTGCCGGGAAGGCATCCGGAACCACCACGAACCGTCGTCACGACACGGCCGAGATGCGCCGCTACAAGGCGGTCCTGGCCATCCTCGCCGTATTCTGCGTCGCCTGCGCGGGCCTGTTCTGGCCACTCGACCAGAAGATCACGCAGGGCCTCGACATCCGCGGCGGCGTCTCGGTCATCATGACCGGCCACACCTCGGACGGCTCGGACCCCACGCCCGAGGACATGGACACGGCGACCGCCATCGTGACGAACCGCGTCAACGCGCTCGGCGCGTCCGAGGCCACGGTCCAGCAGCAGGGCACCAATTCGATCCTGGTCCAGATCCCCGGCGCCACGGACGCCGAGGCCGCGGTCGAGACCATCGGGCGCACCGGCCACCTCGAGTTCGTCCGCCTCGACGACATCGGTGACGCCGACGCGCTCAACCAGATCTCGCTGGGGATCGAGGGCGTCACCCTGGGCGAGGGCACGTACACCGCGTTCATGGACGGCTCGCACATCAAGTCGGTGGCCGTCGGCCAGCCCTCCTACCAGGCGAGCGGCGAGTACGTGGTCAACCTGTCGCTCGACGACGAGGGCCGCAAGCTCTTCGCCGACGTCACCACGGCTCTGGCCCCCACCAACGGCCGCATCGCCATCGTCCTCGACGGCGTCGTGAACTCCGCGCCGGCCGTGCAGTCGCCCATCACCGACGGCAACGTCCAGATCTCGGGCAACTTCACCGTCGACGACGCCATCGCGCTCAAGACTGTCCTCGACTCGGGCTCGCTGCCCATCAGCCTCGACTACTCCGAGAGCCGCGTCGTCGGCCCGACGCTGGGCCAGGACTCCCTGCAGCAGGGCGTGCTCGCGCTCGGCATCGGCATGGTGCTCGTCATCGCCTACCTGTTCCTGTTCTACCGCGGACTGGGCCTGCTCACCTTTGGCTCGCTGACCGTGTTCGCCTTCATCTACCTGGGCATCCTCGCCGTGCTCTCGCGCATGGGCGCCTTCGCCCTGTCGCTGCCCGGCATCGCCGGCGCCGTGCTCACGGTGGGCATGGCCGCCGACTCGTCGATCCTGGTGCTGGAGCGCTTCCGCGAGGAGATCCGCATGGGCCGCTCGGTGCGCAACGCCTCCATCTCCGGCGTGCGCCACGGCATCGGCACCTCGCTCGACGCCGACGCCGTGACCCTGGTCTCGGCGCTCGCGCTGTTCCTGTTCGCCGTCGGCCCCGTGAAGGGCTTCGGCCTCACGCTCATGCTCGGCATCATCTGCGACATCATCACGATGTTCCTGTTCAAGGCCCCCGCCCTGCGCCTGCTCGCCAACGGCGCCATCCAGGCCAACCCGGGCTTCTGGGGCATCTCCGAGGACCTCGAGGAGGCCGCCGGCAAGCGAGATGCCAAGGCCGTGAAGGGGGGTGTCGCCCATGCGTAGCTTCGTGTCGAGGGAGATCCCGTTCATCCCCAACCGCAAGAAGTTCTTCATCCTGTCCGGCACCCTCATCGCCCTGGCCGTCGTGGGACTGGTCGTGCGCGGCCTGCTCTTTGGCATCGAGTTCCAGGGCGGCACCGAGATTGACTTCCGCGCGACCGGCGACATCCAGATCGAGCAGATGCGCGCGGCCCTCGAGGACGCCGGCGAGGTCGGCCCCACGGTCCAGACCGCGGTCACCGAGGGCGAGGCGGGCTTCCTCGTCCGCAGCGACACCACCGACCCGACGCTCGCCGCCGAGCACGCCGCCGCGGCGGCCGAGGCCCTGGGCCTGGCGGATGACTCCTACCAGGTCACGACCATCGGCCCCGACTGGGGTGCCAACGTCACCCGCTCCTCGGCGACGGCCTTCGCCATCGCCATCGTCGCCATCCTGGCCTACGTCACCATCCGCTACGAGGTCAAGATGAGCGTCTGCGCCGTCGTGGCCCTGCTCCACGACCTCGTCGTGACGGTGGGCATCTACGCCTGGACCCAGATGCCCATCACGCCCAACGTCGTCGCGGCCCTGCTCACCATCATGGGCTACTCGCTCTATGACACCGTCGTCGAGTTCAACCGCATGAGCGAGAACGCCAACACGCTCAAGGACGGAGTGCACCGCACCTTCCACCAGATCGCCAACTACTCGATCAACGAGGTGTTCACGCGCACGATCAACACCACGCTGACCTCGCTCGTGCCCGTCGTGGCCATGCTGCTCTTTGGCGGCGCCACCCTCAAGGACTTCGCCTTCGCCATGATGATCGGCCTCGTCCTGGGCACGTACTCGTCGTGGGGCATCGCCTCGCCGCTGCTGTCGGTCTGGAAGACCCGCGAGCCCAAGTGGGCCAAGCTCGAGGACCGCTACGCCCAGGCGGAGGCCGCCGCTGCCGACGAGGCATAGGGGAGGCCGACATGCCAGGACTTGCCGACAGCAGCCGGTGGGCCCTTCTCCCGCACGACGAGGCCGCCGAGCGGCGGCTCGCACGTGAGCTGGGCATTCCACCGCTGGTCGCACGCGTGCTGTGCGCGCGTGGCATCACGTCTGCCGCGTCAGCCCGCGACTTCCTCAGTCCCTCCCTCGAGCGCGACTGGGAGGACCCGCTGGTCATCCCGGGCATGCGCGAGGCGGCCGACCGCGTCGAGCGCGCCATCCGGGCGGACGAGCACGTGGCCGTCTTCGGCGACTTCGACGTCGACGGCATGACCTCGACCTGCCTGCTCTCGCAGGCGCTCTCGGAGCTCGGGGTCTCGCGCGTACACCCCTACATACCGCACCGCTTCGGCGAGGGCTACGGCCTCTCGCGCGAGGCGCTCGCCCGGGTCATGGAGGACGGGCAGCCCGACCTCGTCATCACCGTGGACAACGGCATCGCCGCGGCCGAGGAGGTCGGCTGGCTCACCTCCCAGGGCATCGACGTCGTAGTGACCGACCACCACGAGCCGGCGGACCTCGTGCCCAGCGGCGTTCCCGTCACCGACCCCAAGCTCGACCCGGATTGCCCGTCGCGCGAGCTCGCCGGCGCCGGCGTCGCGCTCAAGCTCGTGCAGGAGCTGGGCAGGCGCCTCGGGCGGCCGGAGCTGTGGCGGGCGCACACCGACATGGCGACGCTCGGGACCGTCTCCGACATGATGCTGCTCACGGGCGAGAACCGCGCCCTGGTGACCGACGGCATCGCGCGCCTGCGCTCCACGCCGCGCCCCGGCATCGTCGCGCTCGCCTCGATCGCGGGCGTCAACCTCATGGAGCTTACCTCCGACAGCCTTCCCTTCTCGCTCATCCCTCGCCTCAACGCCGCCGGCCGCATGGGCGGCGTGGAGGTCGCGTTCGACCTGCTCCACACCAACGACCCCGCCCGCGCGACCGAGCTCGCGGGCCAACTCGAGGCCATCAACCGTGAGCGCCGCGAGATCGAGTCGGCCATGGCCGAGGAGGCCCTCGCCAAGGTCCGCGACAGCTACGACGGCGGTCGCGTGATCGTCGTGGGCGGCGAGGGCTGGCACGAGGGCGTCAAGGGGATCGTGGCGAGCCGCATCGTCAACCGCTACAACGTGCCCTGCATCCTGTTCACCATCGCGGACGGCATCGCGCGCGGCTCGGGGCGCTCCGTGGGCAGCGTCGACCTGTTCCATGCCATCGAGCAGTGCTCCGACGTCACCCTGCGCTTCGGCGGGCATGCCGGCGCCGTGGGCGTCACGCTCGAGGCCGACCGCCTCGACGAGTTCCGCGCGCGCCTCTCGCAGGTCATGGCCGAGCTCCCGGCCGAGCAGTTCGTCTCGCACGACGAGGTCACCGCCCAGGTCGGCCTCGACGAGATCACGGTGTCGGCCATCGACTCGCTCGACATGCTCCAGCCCTTCGGCCAGGGCAACAAGAAGCCCCTGTTCGCCGTGCGTGGCGTCACCATGCGCAGTCGCTCGTGCGTGGGCGCCGGCGGCGAGCACCTGCGATTCGTCGCCTCGGATGGTGCCTGCGGCGTGCCCGCCATCATGTTCCGCGTGCCCAACATCGACGCCGCGGCAGCCTATGAGGGTGCCGTCGACCTCGTCTTCGAGGTCGTCAACGAGACCTGGCAGGGGAGGGTCAAGCCCAAGCTCATGGTGCGCGACATCCTGTACCGCGACACGGCGCCCAGGCCGCGCCCCGATGACGCCCCGACGCTTGCCGACGACCTGTTCTCGCGTGCGCACGAGATCCTCAACCGCGACGAGTACGCGGGGCTGGCCGACGCCACGAGCTTCGCGACCAAGGTGGTCGGCGTCACCTTCGAGGGGCGCCAGGCTGCCCTGGGCTCCCTCTCCGAGGGAGACGAGCTGCTGCTCGAGCGCCAGCCAGACAACGCGCACGACCCCTCGGCCATCGCCGTCTTCGCCGAGACGGGCGACCAGCTGGGGTTCCTGCGCCGCCAGGTGGCCGCGGCCATCGCGCCCGCCATGGACGCCGGCGCCGAGTACGTCGCCCACGTGCTGCAGGTGACCGGCGGTGACGAGGGCCGCTCGTACGGCGTCAACATCCAGGTCGAGCGGCTCGAGGACGAGCCGTCGGGCCAGATGGCCCTCGAGCTCGAAGGCGCGGCTCGCCGCGCCCGCCTCCAGGCGCTCTCGCCCCAGGAGCTCACCGACGAGCTGCGCCGCTCGCTGATCGGCGACCACCAGCTGCTGCCCGCACAGGCGGCCGCCCTCGACAACCTCGCCCACGGGCGCTCGACGCTCTGCGTCATGGCGACCGGCAGGGGCAAGTCGCTCATCTTCCACATCCACGCGGCCCGCGAGGCCATCCTGCGCGGTCGCGCCAGCGTCTTCGTGTACCCGCTGCGCGCGCTCGTCGCCGACCAGTCCTTCCATCTCGAGGCGGCCTTCGCGCAGATGGGGATGCACGTGCGCGTCCTCACGGGCGAGACCCCGCTCGACGAGCGCGACGAGGTGTTCTCGTCGGTCGCGTCCGGCGGAACCGACGTCCTGCTCACCACCCCCGAGTTCCTGGCGATCCACGCCGCGCGCTTCGCGGGGACCGGCCGGGTCGGCTTCGTCGTCATCGACGAGGCCCATCACGCGGGGCTCTCCGCCGGCGGCAACCGGAGTGCCTACGGCAGCCTCCCCGAGGTCCTGGACGCCCTGGGCCGGCCCGTCGCGCTTGCCGTCACGGCGACGGCCGCCACCCCGGTCGCCCGCGAGATCTGCCGGCTGCTCGCGATCGACGAGCGCGACGTGGTGCTCGACCGCTCGGTGCGCGAGAACCTCTCGGTGCGCGACTGCCGCGAGCTGCGCGACCGCGACGCCGCCCTGGTGAGCGTCGTGGCGAGCGGGGGCAAGAGCGTCGTCTACGTCAACTCGCGCGACCAGTCGGTCTCCATCGCCCGGATGCTGCGCCGCGCCGTTCCCGACATGGGCCAGCGCATCGCCTTCTACAACGCGGGGCTCACCCGCTCCGAGCGCATGGCGGTCGAGGAGGCCTTCCGCACGGGCGAGCTTATGTGCATCGTCTCGACGAGCGCCTTCGGCGAGGGCGTCAACCTGCCCGACATCCGCAACGTCGTGCTGTACCACATGCCCTTCGGCCAGGTCGAGTTCAACCAGATGAGCGGCAGGGCCGGCCGTGACGGCTCCTCGTCCGTCGTGCACCTTCTGTTCGGCGGCCGCGACGCGCGCATCAACGAGCGGATCATCGACTCCTCGGCGCCCGCCCGCGGTGACCTCGTGGCCCTCTACCGGGCGCTGCGCAAGCTCTCCCAGGAGGCCCTCGCCGCCGGCGAGGACGACTTCTCCTGCCCCAACGCCGAGATAGCCGAGCGGGCCCTGGCCATCGCCCCGGACGCGAAGGTCGACGAGCGGTCTGCCTCCTGCGGCGTCTCCATCTTCCGCGAGCTGGGCTTCCTGGGGACGACCGGCTACGGGAGCGCGCGCCGCATCCGCATGGTCGAGTCGCCCGAGCGGATGGAACTTGGCCGCTCGATACGCTACCTTGAGGGCATCAAGTCGCGCGACGAGTTCGACGAGTTCAGGGAGTGGGCGCTCGGCGCCTCTCCCGAGGAGATGCTCGCGCGGGTGAACCGGCCCATCATGCCCGACTTCGGCAGGGTGGTCGGCGAGGAGGGAGTTGGCTAGCCATGGCAGACGATATCGACCGCGCGCCAAAGGCGAGGAAGCGCAACGAGTACCTGGCGGAGCCCGGCTCGGGCCAGCAGCCCCATGGGGAGGTCCCCGAGGCGGACAGCTACCCCGAGCTCGAGCGCACCTGCGCCCGCTACCTCGGCGCGGCCGCGATGGACAAGGTGGCCGAGGCCTACGAGTTCGCCGCCGAGTTCCACCGCGACCAGCGGCGCCGCTCCGGCGAGCCCTACATCAACCACCCGGTCGAGGTCGCCCTCATCCTGGCGAGCGACCTCCAGATGGACGAGGACGTCATCTGCGCGGCGCTGCTCCACGACACGGTCGAGGACACCCCGGCCACGCTGGATGACGTCGCCGGGCGCTTTGGCGACGAGGTGGCAGAGCTCGTCGACGGCGTCACCAAGCTCACCTCCATCGACGTCGACTCCATGGACGCCAAGCAGGCGCTCAACCTGCGCAAGATGTTCCTCGCCATGTCCCACGACATCCGCGTGGTCATCATCAAGCTCGCCGACCGCCTGCACAACATGCGCACGCTGGCTGCCCTGCCGCCCGACCGTCGCCAGTTCAAGGCACGCGAGACCATGGACGTCTACGCGCCTTTGGCCGACCGCCTCGGCATCTCGTCGATCAAGTGGGAGCTCGAGGACCTCGCCTTCTTCTACCTCGAGCCCGAGGAGTACGAGCGCATCGCCCGCATGGTGCAGGACTCGCGCGCGCAGCGCGAGCAGGACACCGAGGCCGCCAAGAAGGTCCTCGACGACGAGCTCCGCCGCGAGCGCCTCGTGGGCTACCAGATCGCCGGCCGCCCCAAGCACTTCTGGTCCATCTACGAGAAGATGCGCCGCAAGGACATGGAGTTCTCGGACATCTACGACCTCATCGCCCTGCGCGTGATCTGCCAGACCCTCTCGGACTGCTACTCGATCCTCGGTGCGGTCCACACGCTCTGGCACCCCATGCCCGGACGCTTCAAGGACTACATCGCCACGCCCAAGGCCAACGGCTACCAGTCGCTGCACACCACGGTGGTGGGCCCGGACGCCCGCCCCATCGAGATCCAGATCCGCACCTACCAGATGCACGAGCAGGCCGAGTTCGGCATCGCCGCCCACTGGCTCTACAAGCGCTCGGGCAACTCCAAGGGGGCCATGTCCGCCGACGACAAGGTCATCGACTCCCAGATCACGCGCATCCGCAAGAGCCTCGACTGGACGACCGAGGAGGAGATCGCCGACCCGCACGAGTTCCTCAACAGCCTGCGCGTCGACCTCTACGAGGACGAGATCTTCGTGTTCACCCCCAAGGGCGAGGTCATGTCGCTGCGCGCCGGCTCGACGCCCCTGGACTTCGCCTACGCCGTCCACACCGAGGTGGGCAACCACTGCGTCGGCGCCAAGGTGAACGGGTCCGTGGTGCCCCTCACGAGCACGCTCGAGATGGGCGACCGCGTCGAGATCCTCACCAACAAGGGCTCCAAGCCCTCCCGCGACTGGCTCAACATCGTGCGCACCGCCGGCGCGCGCTCGAAGATCCGCAAGTACTTTGCCAACGCAACCAAGGGTGACGATGCCGAGCAGGGGCGCAACGACCTGGGCCGCGAGCTGCGCAAGCGCGGCTACGGCATCTCGACGGTCCGCACGACCAAGGCCATCAACAAGGTCTGCGGCCAGCTCGACTACCGCACCGCCGACGACATGTTCGCCGCGCTCGCCAACGGCAAGGTCACGGTCAAGCAGGTCGCCAACAAGATCGAGGCCATCCTCGTCGAGGACGACCCCGAGCGCATCGCCGCGCAGCGGGCCGCCGAGGAGGCGCGCCTGAGGGCCATCGAGGAGCGCCAGCGGCAGCGCCTGTCCTCGCGCGACAGCCGCAAGAAGCGCACCAACTGCGGCGTCATCGCCAAGGGCGACCCCGATCTGCTGGTGCACCTCGCCCGCTGCTGCAACCCCGTGGCCGGAGACGACATCGTGGGCTTCGTCACCCGTGGCAAGGGCGTCTCGGTCCACCGCGCCACCTGCCCCAACGTCAAGGGCCTCATGGGCGACCCGGGGCGCATGATCGACGTCGAGTGGGACACCTCCGGCGCGACCGAGTTCCAGGTCGAGATCGTCATCGAGGCGTCCGACCGCATGGGCCTGCTCAAGGACGTCACCATCGCCATCTCGGACAGCGGCGCCAACATCCTGTCCTCCTCGACGCAGGTGAACACCTCGTCCGGCATCGCGCGCTTCCGCTACCTCGTCGCGATCTCGGACGCATCGCTGCTCGACCCCCTGCTCGCCGCCGTGAGCCGCGTGCCGTCGGTCTACGACGCGCGCCGCATCATGCCCGGCGAGGGAGCGAACCAGATGAGGAGAAGGGGCTAGCCGCGCGGGAGGCCACGCGTTTTGCTCGGGGCCGCTCTTCGAGAAAGGCCCCGTCGCAAAAACGCGTGGCCGAGCGCAAGGCCAGCCCCGCATAGCCTCGATAGTCAAGAAGGGCAGAAGGCATGTCTGAGGTTGATGGGAACAAGGACCAGGTTCGGCTGTACGTCGTGGGGCCGATCCAGACCTGCTGCTATGTGTACGAGTCGCAGGGGGAGTGCCTGGTGGTCGACCCCGGCTCGTCCGGCGCCGCCCTCGCGCGCGAGCTTTCCGACGTGCGCGTGACCAAGATCGTGGCCACCCACGGCCACTCCGACCACATCGCCGGCGTGGCCGCCCTCAAGGAGGCCACCGGCGCCGAGTTCCTCATGTCCGAGGCGGACGCCTACCGCTGCTCGCTTGCGGGGGCGGACGTCGACTTCATCGACGCCGCCCAGGGCGACGGCGACGCCCCCGAGCCCGACGTCCTGCTCCACGAGGGCGACGTCGTCGAGGTGGGGAGCGCCCGCTTCCGCGTGCTGGAGACCCCGGGACACACCGAGGGCTGCATCGTCCTTCTGGGGGAGGGGAGCGCCGAGGGCGTCTGCTTCACGGGCGACACGCTCTTCGCCGGCTCGATGGGCAGGGTCGACCTTCCCGGCGGCGACCTCGAGACCATCATCGCATCGCTCAGGCGCCTGGCCGCCGAGCTGCCCGCCGACGTGGCCATCCTGCCCGGCCACGGCCCCACCTCCACCATGGAGCGTGAGCTCGCTACCAACGAGTACCTGCGCCATGCCCTGATGTAAGGGGGCGCTCGCGCGCCGGGCGGCTACCTCCTGGCTGCGGGGACCTCGATGGCAGCATAGCGCGTCCTGCTGAGCCTGTCGTGGGGCATGGGGTGCGAGCCTCCCCGCACGGCTTCGTTGACTAGGTAGATCAGCGGGTAGGCGTTCGAAGCCGCGATGAGCGCCAGCATCACGAGGTCACCCATGCGCCCCGCGGACTGCGGCCCCGTGAGCCAGGCGACGGCGATCAGCGGGGCCTCGGTGAAGAGCCACAGGAGCGCATAGCGCGCTGCGAGCTGCGTCCGCGACGCGATGCCCCCGTCCTCCGCCACCAGGGTCATCCGGCAGATGGCGTGCCCAAGCGTCACACCCCTGGTCGCCAGCGACTGCACGACCCCGAGCAGGCAGAAGAGGGTCCAGAGCCCCACGCCTTGGTAGGCAAGGGGCGACGCCGCGGGGAAGAGGGAGTAGACCGCCCCGCCCAGGAAGGTGAAGATGACGTCGCAGGACAGGTACTCGACGAGCGAAGCCCAGAACCTGCGCCTCCCCGTGACGATACGTCCCGCGACGATGCTCCTCTCGTCCATCTCCGCGCGGTCCGGGAGCACCCGCATGAACGCGTAG
>SUUD01000149.1 GCA_015062715.1 Olsenella sp.
CCCAGGAGGCGTCCGCCCATGCCCAGCTCGATGCCGCCCAGCGCGAGCTCGACCAGGGCGAGGCGGAGCTTGCCGACGCGCGCGAGCAGCTGGCCGAGGGCGAGCGCGAGTACCAGGACGGCCTCGCCACCTACCGCTCGAGCCGCTCCGAGGTGGACGAGCGCCTCGCCGACGCGGCCGCCCAGCTCGCCGAGGCCCAGGCGGACATCGACGACCTCGAGCTGCCCGACGTCTACGTCCTCGACCGCACCAAGAACTCGGGCACCTCCTCCTATCAGGACGACTCCGAGCGCATCGACCGCATCGCGCAGGTCTTTCCCCTCATCTTCTTCCTCGTCGCCGCGCTCGTCTCGCTCACCACGATGACGCGCATGGTCGAGGACGAGCGCATCGAGATCGGCACGCACAAGGCGCTGGGCTTCTCGACGGCCCGCATCACCTCCAAGTACGTCGCCTACGCCGCGCTTGCCGGCGTGGTCGGGTCCATCTTGGGCGTCCTGGTGCTCTCGCAGGTCCTGCCCCTGGTGGTCATGGTCGCCTACGCGATCATCTACAACGTCCCGCTCCCGGCGTTCCCGCTGCCCGTCAGCGTGCCCATATCGGCGCTGGCCTCGGGTCTGGGGGTGGGCGTCACCCTGCTGGCGACGGCGGCCGCGGCTGCGGCGACGCTGGCCGAGAGCCCCGCCTCGCTCATGCTTCCCCGCGCCCCCGCCCCGGGCAAGCGCATCCTGCTCGAGCGGATCGGCCCCGTGTGGAGCCGGGTGAGCTTCTCGTGGAAGGTGACGCTGCGCAACCTCTTCCGCTTCAAGCGGCGCCTCGCCATGACCCTCATCGGCATCGCGGGCTGCACGGCGCTGCTGCTCACGGGCCTGGGCCTGCACGACTCGATCTGGGACATCATCGCCAAGCAGTTCGAGGGCGAGGACCCCATCACGCGCTACACGGTGGTGGTGGGCATGGACGAGGGCGGCAACCTCGACGTGGTCGAGGACGTCATCGCCCGGGAGGGCGGCGCGAGCACCTTTGCCCGCGTCGACTCCGCCAACGTCCAGGTCGCCTCAGACTCCCACCCGACGCCCATGGCGGTCTCGGAGTACGTCCCGCAGGACCCGTCGTCGTTCCTGGGCCTCGTCTCGCTGCGCGAGCGTCGCTCGCAGGAGCCCATCGCCTTTGGGGCCGACTCCGTGGTGCTCACCGAGAAGGCCGCGACGCGTCTGGGCGTGGCGCCCGGCGACGTCATCTACGTCTACGAGCAGGACGACATCGGCAACGCCGCGGGCACGCCCGTCGAGCTCACGCTCACGGCCGTCTCCGAGAACTACATCTACCACTACCTCTACGTGGGGCCCCAGGCGCAGCTCGACGCCACGGGGGTGGCGTGCGACCCCGACGCGGTGCTCGCCGACATCCCCGACGACGCCGAGGTGCGCGCGCACGTGGCCGAGGTCCTCGCCGACAGGGACGACGTCTCGACGGTCACCTTCAACACCGAGCAGGTCGACTCCTACCGCAAGTCGCTGCGCAGCGTGAACATGGTCGTGGTGGTGCTCGTCGTCGCGGCGGCCGCGCTGGTGTTCATCGTCCTGTACAACCTCACCAACATCCAGCTCATCGAGCGGACGCGCGAGATCGCGAGCCTCAAGGTCCTGGGCTTCGACCGCCGCGAGGTGGCTGCCTACGTGTTCCGCGAGACGCTCGTGCTCGTCTGCCTAGGGGCCCTTGTCGGGCTCGGCCTAGGGGTTATCATGGAGTCGTTCGTCGTCGTGACCGCCGAGGTCGACGTCGTCATGTTCGGCCGTGCCATACACGCCCCGAGCTTCGTCGTCGCCTTCGTTCTCACGGTGGTGTTCTCGCTCGTCGTCATGGCGACGCTGCTGCCCAAGCTCCGCCGCATCGACATGGTCGAGAGCCTCAAGTCCGTCGATTAGGGGTGGTGTCATGCCCGGTCCCGTGAAGGTTCTTCTCAAGGCCGTTGCCATCGTGGTCGCTACCGTGGTGATCGTGGTGGGTGGGTACGTCGCCTATCTGGAGACGACCTACAGCCGCATCGAGGACGGCGTCGCGGTCGAGTGCGAGGGCGCGAGCTCGACGGGCGCGACCCAGGTCGAGCCGGGCAGGACGTATACGGTGGCCACCTACAACATCGGCTTTGGCGCCTACACCCCCGACTACACCTTCTTCATGGACACCGGCGTCATGGCCGACGGCACGCCCATGCGAGGCGAGCACGGAACGGCGGTGAGCGAGGAGAGCGTGCTTGCCTGCACCAACGGCGCCATCGCCACCCTGCAGGGGCTCGACCCCGACTTCTGCCTGCTCCAGGAGGTTGACGACGACTCCGACCGCAGCTACCACGTGAACCAGCGCGCCATGCTCGAGGAGGCGTTCCCGGGCATGCAGGCCGCGTTCGCCTCGAACTTCCACAGCGCGTTCCTGGCCTATCCCTTCAGCGACCCGCACGGCCGCGTGAGCGCCGGCCTGCTCACGCTCTCGGGCGTTGACCAGGCCTCCGTCGTGCGCCGCAGCTATCCCATCGACGAGAGCTTCCCCTGGAAGTACTTCGACCTCGACCGCTGCTTCTGCGTGAGCCGCATCCCCACCTCCAACGGGCACGAGCTCGTCCTGATCAACAACCACATGAGCGCCTACGACGCAGGCGGCGTCTTCCGTGCCAAGCAGCTCGAGCTGCTCTGCGGCTTCATGGCGGACGAGCGCGCCGCCGGCAACTACGTCATCGTGGGCGGGGACTGGAACCACGCGCTGGCGGGCTCGGTCGAGCTGTACGAGAGCCAGCAGCTGGTGCCCGACTGGGTGGCGACCTTTGACGACGACCTCCTGCCCGCGGGCTTCTCGGTCGTGGCGGCCGAGAACCTGGCCGACGTCCCCAGCTGCCGCGGGGATGACATCCCCTACGAGCCCGGCGTCACCTACACCGTGACGGTGGACGGCTTCGTCGTGAGCGACAACGTGCGCGCGACGGCAACCAACGTGGACACCGGCTTTGCCTACAGCGACCACAACCCCGTTGCCCTGAGCTTCGAGCTGCTCGACTAACCTGTCATTGGGGACGGTTCTGGTTGTCAGGTTTTCGGCGGCGTGACATTGGGGACGGTTCTGGTTGTCAGGTTTTCCGCGGTGCGGCGGGCCTTCTCGCCACTCGCAAAAAAGGTGGATGCCACAGATTGAAACCCTTGCTCGTGGGTAACAATCATCCTCACACCCAAAGAGCCGTGAGGAGGATCCCATGCCGAGAGTCTGCAGGCAGGTCAGCGAATCGGGAATCTACCATGTGATGCTCAGGGGGAATGCCCGCCAGCTTCTCTTTGAGTCGGGGGCGGACAAGAACGCCTTTCTCGGCATGCTGGATGCCGTGCTCGAGCGCTATGACCTGGACCTTCTCGCATGGTGCCTCATGGACAATCACGTGCATCTGGTCCTCGAGGACCCCAAAGGTTCGCTCAGCATCGCCATGAAGAGCCTTGAGGTTAGGTACGCGCGACGATTCAACGGCTTTGCCGATCGGGTGGGGCACGTTTTTCAAGACCGATTCTTGAGCAAGCCAATCGACACCGATGCCTATCTCCTCGAGTCCGTGCGCTACGTTCACAACAACTCGCGCGATATCGGCGTCGATCCCGCGGACTACCGCTGGAGCAGCTACGCGGAGTATGTCGGGAGCGCAACGAGGACCAACACCGAGCGGGTCCTCGAACTCATCGGCGGGCCGGAGAGGTTTCCCGAGTTCTGTGACGAGCGCGTGGCCGCGGGCTATGAGGTGGCTGCGTTCAGACGCGCCGACGAGGCCGCGGTAATCCGTGCTGCGAGGGAGCTGCTTGGCCTGGATGATCTCCAGGTGATCAAGACCCTGCCCAAGAGCGAGCGCAATCACCACCTGGTACGGCTGCGTGAGGAGCTGCGGCTGTCGATTCGCGCGCTGGAGCGCCTTACCGGCATAGGCCGGGGGACTATCTATTACGTGCTACGGCATTCGTCCAGAAAACCTGACAATCAGAACCGTCCCCAATGACAGGTTTTGGCTAGCGCGAAGGATGGCGGCGTTGGTATTCGCGGACCGTCTCGAGATGTTCTGAGGGACCCTTGTAGTCGCCCGACAGGTGGTCCTTGAGGCAGTCGCTTGCCATGTCTGACAGGGGCTCGCCTGCCATCCAGCGCGGGGGCTCCTGTCCGGGGCGCGCCTTGCGCCAGGCGAGCTCGCCCAGGTTGGCGGCGAGCTTGTACAGGCCATAGACCGCGAAGAGCATGCCCATGTAGCCAAGGAAGCCGTGCCCGGCGCGCGCGAGCTCGAACCAGCCCAGCTGCAGCACGATGGGGAAGAGCCAGCGCAAGGGGTCGCGGTCGTGGTGCGACTGCGCGCAGTCCTCGCAGAGCGGCTTCTGGATGGTGCGGTAGTCCATGGTGACGCGGCCGCCCTTGCTGCGGGTCTCATGCCCAAGGTAGACGGTCGCTACCTGCTCGGTCCTCTCGCCGCAAACGACGCACTTCTTGGAGCCATGCTCTCCCATCCCGGTCTTCCTCTCTCGTCGGCGCGACCAAAACCTGACATTCAGAACCGTCCCCAATGTCACCCAATGTCACACTGCGTCAGCGGATGTCATGTCATCGCTCGTGCATTATCTCCTTGTTGGCCTCGTAGAGCCTCTTGAAGCGGTCGCGCAGGGTGCGATAGGTCGCGAAGTTGTTGGGATTGGGCTCGTAGACGCGGGCAGGCTTGACGGCCTCGTCCAGTTCGGCCCAGCTCGAGAACGCGCCGCCGCCCAGAGTCGCCATGAGGGCGTCGCCATAGGCGGAGCCGATCGTGACCTCGGACACGGCGACCGGTCGCTCGATCATGTCGGCCACGCACTGGAGCCACACCTCGTTCTTGGTGCCGCCACCGGCGCACATGACCTTCTTGAGCTCGACGCCGTCCTCGTCGAGGACGTCAAAGTGCTGGGCGATGGTGCAGGAGATGCCCTCGATGGCGGCGCGCGACAGATGGGCGCGCGTGTGGTTGGTGGTGAGGCCAAAGAACATGCCGCGGGCCTCGGGGTCGTTGATGGGGGTGCGCTCGCCCGCGAGGTAGGGCAGGCACACGAGGCCCTCGGCGCCGGCGGGCACGCTTGCGGCCTCCTCGGCCATGACGGCAAAGGCGTTGGGGCCACCGGCCTCCTCGGCCGCCTTGGCGTCCTGGTAGGCAACGTCGCGCAGCCACTTGGTGAGGGCGCCGGCGGTGTTGGTGCCCGCGCACAGCGAGTAGGTCCCGGGGATGATGAAGGTCCCGGGCCACAGGCGCGGCTCGTCGACCAGCTCCTTGGTCATGCACACAAAGAAGGCGGTTGACCCCAGCTGGACCATGATGTCGCCGGGCTGGAAGATGCCCG
>SUUD01000150.1 GCA_015062715.1 Olsenella sp.
GCCTCCATGCCCGAGAGGTCCGGGAAGGCAAAGTCCTCGTCCCCATCGACAAGCTCCCAGAGGGAGAGGACGCACGCTCCCGGTCGCATCTCCTCGATGATGTTGTTGCAGTTGTGGCACAGCGAAAAGACACGGTCCCCGGGCTCGAATGCCACCGAGTCGGGCAACGTGGCCCAGGCATCGCGCAGCGTGCCCTCGGGCATCTTGCCCTCGAACTCGCCCAGCTTGTACCTTGGCACGCAGCAGCGGACCACCTCGAGGCCCCAGCGGTCCCGCACGTAGTCCTGGATGCGAAGGCTTCTCTCCGGATACTTGGACGTGAACACGCAGCTGGCGATGTAGTAGTCGCTCATCGACGTCCCCCTTTGGCCGTGCGAGCTCGCGCTCGCGTCCCTTGGGACAGGGGTCGAGGGGTGCCGAGGGGCTACCCCAGCGCCTCGACAGCCGCCTTGCGCACGCCCTTCCACATGGCGAAGCCCCACACCGGGGTCTGCTCCATGAAGTCGAGCCTGCCGGTGGAAAGGTCGACGACCGTGGGCAGGGCGAAGGCCGCCCAGTGCGCGCTCGGCTTCTGCTTGGTGTAGGCCACCACGTCGGGGCGTGCCTGGGCCTGGAGCAGCACCGGGTACACGCCCACGCCCTTCTGCAGCCCACGCGGCAGGCCCTGATAGTTGCTGAGCGCCCACGTCACGCATGCCTGGGTGTAGGCGTCCATGTCGGCCGCCGCTGCGTTGTCGTCTCGGGTGATCAGGAAGTAGTGGTGCATCTTGACCGCCAGCGCGCCCCAGCTCTGCGAGCTGAGCACGTAGGCGCCCAGCTCCGGCACCCATGGGGCCTGCTGGCCCACGCGGCCCGCAACCTTGCCGACAAATGCCCTGAGCAGCTCGTCATTGGGATTAACGTACATGGGGCGCCTCCCTTGGTCGCGTCTTGCCACGCAACGATTGTACGGCAACTGCAGGTCATTCTCGACAGCGACCTGGCAAGGCTGTACCAGGTCGAGACCGGCGCCCTCAACCGTGCGGCCAAGCGCAATGAAGCAAGGTTCCCCGAGGACTTTCGGTTTCAAATCTCAAAGTAAGAGCTGGAGTTCTTAAGGTGCCAAATTGGCACCTCATGTGACGACCTGCACAAATACGGAAGTGGCGGACGTCGATACCTTCCCTACGCGTACACCGAGCAAGGTGTCGCAATGCTCTCCGCCCTCCTGCGAAGCGCCGTGGCAGTTGAGACCAGCGTTCGCATCATGCGGGCGTTCGTCGAAATGAGACGCCTCATCGCCAGCAGCGCGCTCATGTTCGAGCAGATTCGCTCCGTCGAGCTGCGGCAGCTAGAGTTCGAGAAGAGCACGGACGAGCGTTTCGAGCGCGTCTTCGACTACATGGGTGCCCATGAGACGGTCGGCACATCGCTCAAGGACACGGGAAAGCGCACCTTCGCGATCACGCGCATCGAGGACGAGGCCCTGACGCGCGGCGTCCTGGAGAGGCTCGAGACAGCCAAAGACAATACAATGCACTAGTGACCCGCCACCCAAAGGAGGCCCATGCCGCGCCCGATTCTTCTCGTCACCTGCTTCGAGCCGTTTGGCGGAAGCGACCGCAACGCCTCGCAGGAGGCCGTGATGGCGATGCCCGACAAGATCGGCCCCTTCGACGTGCGAAAGGCGTGCCTACCGGTCGTGTTTGGCGAGGCCGGGGCACGAGTCTGTGAGCTTGTCGACGAGCTCTCCCCCGTCGCCGTGGTGTGCGTGGGCGAGGCGGGCGGCACGCAGGCCATTGCCATCGAGACGCGCGCGACCAACCTGCGCCAGGCGCGCATCGCCGACAACGCCGGGCAGGCCCCGCAGGACGAGCCCGTCGTGGAGGGCGGGACCGACTGGCTTGCGGCGACCCTTCCCGTGGGCGACATGGTCGCGGCGGTCGAGGCCGCGGGAATCCCGGCCGAGCCCTCGCAGTCCGCCGGGACCTTCGTGTGCAACGACACCCTGTACCTGGTGCTGCGCCACCGGGGGGGCTCGGACGTCCCCGCGGGGTTCCTCCATGTGCCCGCCGGGGACGCGCTTTCGAACGAGCAGCTGGTCGCAGGCCTGACTGCAGCCATTGCGGCACTTGGGATCAAAACGGGTAATAGAGGCCAATCCCATCTTGACTAACGTACATATGTTCTATATATTCTAATCTATACAATTGAAGTCAGTGGCCGGTGCATTATCCGGCTGCGAGGCTGGGAGCACCACCCCTCCCTAACTTCGATGCAGCGATCGCAGGACAGCCGCCCCCACCAGAAGGGAGCTGTTCCTTGACGTTTTCACATTCACAGTAATCAACCGTAGAAGCAGGGCCCTTCAAAGCGCTCTGGGTGCACCTCTTTCCCTCTCTGCCGTGAGTAACTGTAGCATTTATGCTACAATCTTCATGATTGGAACTACAATGTTGGATATACGAACGACTGCAGATTTCGATTGTTGGATCAAGGGTTTACGCGATGTGTCAGCACGCGCACGAATCGTTCGCTATTTCGAGCGCATACAGAACGGAGAGAAACTCGCGGGTGATTTAAAGCCGGTCGGAGGGCACGTTGTCGAAGCAAGATTCTCATTTGGCCCGGGATACCGCGTCTACCTCACCCAACGCAATCGACAAGTCATCCTACTGCTCGCTGGAGGGGACAAGTCCTCGCAGCGACGTGATATCGAAAGGGCGAAGGAACTCGCCCGACAGTGGAGGAATGATGCTCGAGACGAATAAGTTCGACGCCGCCAGCTACATCAACAGCAGAGAGGACGTGATCGCATACCTCAATGCGGTCCTCGACGAAGGCGACCCGTCCGCGCTCCCAGAGGCGCTCGGTACCATCGCTCGCTCTCAGGGGATGACCGCCATCTCTCGCCAAACAGGGCTCAAGCGGGAGGGTCTCTACCGCTCGCTCGCGACAGGCGGAAACCCGTCCTTCGTTACTGTCGTGAAGGTGCTCGAGGCATTGGGCATGCGACTGTCCGTCACCGCCTCGTAGGAATCGCTTGCGACCGCCCTACTCCCCCGCCACGGGCAGCACCACGGTCACGCGTCTGACGCCATCCTCCACCGCCGAGGACGGCACCGTGACCTACGTGCCCAAGACCCTGCAGTACCGCACCTACACCGCCGACGGCGCCAACGTGCGCGAGCACTCCATCGCCGGTGCCATCCTGGAGGACGGCACCAAGGAGGACCGCGGCTACAAGGGCCAGTCCTGGACCGCCGCCAACGAGGGCGACCTCGACATGATCCTCGAGACCGTCGAGCTCATGGGCGACAAGCCCGTCGTGGTTGTCATCAACATGGCCAACCCCATGGTCTTCTCCGAGTTCGAGGACAAGGTCCAGGGCATCCTGGTGCACTTTGGCGCCGCAGACGTCGTGCTCGCCGACATCCTCGGCGGCGCGGTCGAGCCCACGGCCCTGCTCCCGCTGCAGCAGCCCGCCAGCATGGACGTCGTGGAGGGCCAGCTCGAGGACGTGCCGCGCGACATGGAGTGCCACGTGGACACCGCCGGCAACGCCTACGACTTTGGCTTCGGCCTCAACTGGAGCGGCGTCATCGACGACGAGCGCGTGGCCACCTACGCCGGCGCCGAGCCGCTGACCGAGCCCGAGACCGTGTCCCTGTAGTCCCTCTCAGGTACCCCCTGCCCTACCCCCCTGTGGGCAGAACGACCCTTTCTCTCCTTTGGGTCGGTGCCATGGGCCGCTCGCCTCGCGCGGGCGGCCCGTCTTTGTCTGTGGGCCCCTTGATGCGTGTGCGTTCTTCTCCCCCGTGCGCGAGAACGCATCAGACGTCGGGCGCGTTCTTCTCCCCCACGCGCGAGAGAACGCGCCACACGACTCGCATTCTCCGCCACACGGACACGCTCCCCGACTGGTCGCCCTTCGTCAACATCCCATATTGGATTTCTCCTTACCATGGATGGGATGGGACTTCGCCTTCGAGCCCCAAGACGAGGAGGGACGACGGTGAGCAACCTGGCACCACACGTGGCGCGCTTCTTCGACGGCCTCGAGATGCTCGAGGACGTCGAGCGGGGCCACAGCTACAAGGCCTACGTGCGCGAGAGCGTGCGTGCGTTCCTGGAAGATGAGACCCCCGCAAACGCCTTTGGCGTCTACCAGGCCTTCTTTGACGCCTACCGCATCACGATGGAGGGCGAGGCCAACCCCTTCCTCGACCTGGTCGACGTCCTGCGCTCCTACGAGGAGACCGCCGCCACCCTCATCGACAAGCAGCGCGACCACTATGTCCACGCGGTCAACGTCTTTTTGACGGGCCTTGCCATCTGGGCCGAGAACCCGCACCTGCGCGCCGCCTTTGACAAGGCCGTCCCCGAGCCCGGCTACGCCCATGCCTACCAGACCCGCTGGGAGGAGTTCTTCTACCGTTGGGGCATCGCGTCGCTCTTCCACGACGTGGGCTACCCGGTCGAGATCGTGGGCCATCAGATCAACCGCTTCATCCGCATGGTGACCGACGCCGACGGCGACGAGGTGCGCGTGCGGGCCCAGATCCGCTATGAGAACTTTGGCGAGCTCAACCACATCCGCGAGGTCGTCCCCAAGCGCGCCTTCACGCGCGAGTACTACGACGCCTACGAGAGCTGCAGCTACATAGACCTGCTCACACCGCTCGACCTCATGGCCCATCGCATCCACCGGGCCTACGGCTGCGACCTGACCCAGGTCAAGGCGGCCCTCGACGGCTTCGTCGACCAGATGGCCGCAAGCGGATTCGTCGACCACGGCTACTACAGCGCCCTCATCGTCCTCAAGTGGTACGGCCACGTGATCCAGCAGGCGAGCTACGAGCCCTCATACCTGTTCTGGCCCGTGCTCGACGCCGCCACGGCGATCCTTCTGCACAACTGGTACCGCAACGGCCTCACCAGGGAGCCGTTCTCCCTGGGGCCCATGCACGCGAGCGACAACCCCATCGCCTGGCTGCTCATCCTGTGCGACGAGCTGCAGGAGTGGAACCGCACCGCGCGTGGCATCGTCACGCGGACGTTCACCCTGGCCGAGACCGCGCACCTCTCGCTCACCGAGGACTACCTCGCGGCCACCTACGTCACGCGGCGGGCAAAGCTGCCCGAGGGCTTCTGCGCCGAGAAGGTCGAGCTGCTGCGGGGTCTGCTCGCACTGGACGAGGTCTTTCCCGCGGGCTTCGTCGTCGACAACGAGTCGCTGGCGGCACTGGCGCCGCTGGGCGAGCGCCTGGAGCGCGCAAGCGCTCGCCCGCTGCTGCGCGACGTGGAGCTGCTCGCGATCGCCATCCACGCGACCTGCAACGAGCGCCTGCTCGAGCGCTATCCCGACATGCCCCTGGACTACCCCAACTTCAGCGA
>SUUD01000151.1 GCA_015062715.1 Olsenella sp.
GGGTATCGGGTTCCCACATTCATCCGCACATGTACGGATGAATGTGGGAGGTGTTCGGATAAAGTTGATAATCAAGGGTGCGGACTGTGAGGTTTGAGAAACTTCGTTTTGTGCTTGCATGAGACGTGTCTTTGGCTATACTACTTTCTTGCGCGGCTTCATTCCCCGGTGGCGCAGTGGTAGCGCGGTGGACTGTTAATCCATGTGTCGTAGGTTCGAATCCTACCCGGGGAGCCAGTCTTTTCGACGCCAGCCTTGCGGCTGGCGTTTTTTTGTTCAGCGTGCAGCATGAGTAGTACATCCAACACGTAGCCAGCATTGGGTATGAAGTGTCTCAGAGTGAGGTCAGGAACGAGTTGTCCGGAGAGGTGAAAACAACCATTCGCTTCGTGCCCTGGTATGTTCCCTCGCAATAGTCAATCCCCGCTGCGTCCAACGTCTCCCTCATGAGCTGTGCCGTGTGCTGCTCGCCAACACGATTGTAGTCGTCAAGCATCACGACGAACGAGTCCGCAAGAATGGCTGGCATCATCTTGAGCACATCGATGCGGGCAAGCTCATTCATATCGCCACCAAATGGCGCGTCAATCGAGATAAGATCGTATTGCTTGTTGCCAATTGCCTCGTGAAAACCGTCGTAAACCCTGATGGGGGCCGTGCAGCCCTCACGCTCTTCCATCGCCAGGTCAAGCTTGATGATGTTGGTCGAATCGCTGATACCCTGCTCGGTACTATAGAACCGAATCCAGTTCTCATCATGTTCAACAACATCATGAGCAACCCCTTCGTGTGAAAGGGCGTACCGGGAGATCATATTGGTTGTTTGCCCAAGACCAAGATCAAGGATGCGTTTGGGATTCATTTCATTGAGAGCATGGAATAGCACGTAGAGGTACTGATATCCGACTGCCCACCTGCCCGGGCTGAATGAGGCACCCTCGAGCCAGGTGCATCCGTTCGTGGCGCTGCGAAGCGACTCCGCAAAGATGATTTCACGGGTATCGTTTGAGAGCCGCGAGATACCGCTCCCAGTTGACCTGAAGCCACTTCTCGTTTCTGACTGGAGCTCTGTCAGCAGTAACTCAATTCTGTTGACGATTTCCAGTAAGGTGTCGAGCCTGCTAATTATCTCGCCTTTCGCCTTACCAAATGTGCTTGTTCGCAGTGGGATGACCTTACGGACCAGTTCCTTGACATCCGACATTTAAAGCATCCTTCATCGATTGGGGATTAGCAAAACCCGATCTGCTCCCTGTTCCTGTGGAATGCCATTTTAGTGTATACCATAACGACATCGCCACATAGACCGCTCACACCGAAGCGACTGGCGCGCTTTAAGCCCATAAGCGACTGGGGGCTTATAATGTCAGCTCCGATGCATCGGACTCTTTTGGGTTCATAGACAATGACAGATGAGCCTCGTCCATACGTTATGCCCCTGAATAGCCAAAGAAGAGGTTGTGCGGGAGCTACCGGTATTCCTCCATAGACAATTATGCTCGACTTCTCGTTTTGTCAGCAGCTACAGCCATTCCGCCCGTGGGCCTTTCGTGCAGGGCGGGGGAATGCGCTATAGTCAAGGGGACCTTTAAGCACGGTACGAGATGCCGGCAAGGTGCCAAAACAGAGCAGCTTCGTAGCAGAGGCACAATTCCGGATGTCCCGTACCGCGCCAAGCGGACGGGCATTTTTCTTTAGGGAAGGAGTTACATGGAGCAGCTCAAGCCCAAGGCGACCATCATGGACGGGCAGGCCATGTCGCGTGCCATCACGCGCATCGCCCACGAGATCCTCGAGCACAACGAGGGCTCTGACAACGTGGCCATCGTCGGCGTCGTGCGCAGGGGCGTGACCCTCGCCGACCGCATCGCCGACGAGATTGAGAAGATCGAGGGGGCCCGCCCCAAGATCGGCAAGCTCGACATCAGCTTCTATCGTGACGACATCTCGCGGGCCATCTCCCCGGTGCTTCATGCCACCGAGATCCTGTTCCCCATCGACGGCATCGACATCGTGCTCGTCGACGACGTCCTCTACACCGGGCGCACGGTCCGCTCTGCGCTCGACGCGCTCATGGACCTCGGTCGCCCCAAGACGGTCCAGCTGGCCGTCATGGTCGACCGCGGCCACCGGGAGCTTCCCATCCGCGCCGACTACGTGGGCAAGAACGTGCCCTCCTCGCGCGACGAGGACGTCCGCGTCAACGTAGAGCCCCTCGACGACCATGATGGCGTCGAGATCTGGGGCATCGACAAGAATGCAGGAGGTACCGAGTAATGCTTTCCGTCAAGCACCTCATCGACACCACGTCGCTCACCGCCGACGACATCACGCAGATCCTCGACACCGCCAAGTCGTTTGACCCCATCGTCAACGCCCGCACCATCAAGAAGGTCCCGGCGCTGCGTGGCCGCACCATCGTCAACCTCTTCCTCGAGCCCTCCACGCGCACCCTCAAGAGCTTCGAGCTCGCCGAGAAGCGCCTCTCCGCCGACTCCATCTCCATGGGCGGCTCCACCTCGTCGGTGGTCAAGGGCGAGAGCCTTGCCGACACCATCCAGACCATCGACGCCATGAACGTCGACATGTTCGTCGTCCGCGCCAGGCTGGCCGGCACCCCGCAGGTGATCACCCAGAACACCGACGCCATCGTCATCAACGGCGGTGACGGCAAGCACCAGCATCCCACCCAGGCCATGCTCGACCTCTACACCATCCGCGAGCACTTCGGCCACCTCGACGGCCTCAAGGTCGCCATCGTGGGCGACCTGGCCCACAGCCGCGTGTGCGGCTCGCTGGCGCCGGCCCTCAAGACCATGGGCGCCGACGTCACGCTGGTGGCGCCGCCGACGTTCCAGGTGGGCGACCCCTCCTGGTTCGGCTGCAACCAGACCAACCACCTCGACGACGTCATCGAGGACATGGACGTGGTCTACATGCTGCGCGTCCAGCTCGAGCGCATGGAGGGCGCTGCCATTCCGAGCCGCCGCGAGTACAACCGCCTCTACGGCCTGTCCCTGGAGCGCGAGGCGCGCATGAAGCCCAACGCGATCATCTGCCACCCGGGCCCCATGAACCGCGGCATGGAGATTGACGCCGAGGTCGCCGACTGCGCACGTTCGAGGATCCTGAACCAGGTCAACGCGGGCGTGCTCACCCGCATGGCCGAGATGTACCTGCTGCTGGGAGGAGAAGAGTAATGGCGTATCTGATCAAGGGAGCCCACGTCGTCGACCCGCAGGTGGGCCTGGACGACGTCCGTGACGTCCTCGTCGAGGACAAGGTCATCTCGCAGGTCGCGGAGTTCATCGAGGCCACCGAGGGTGTCGAGGTCATCGACGGTGCCGGCAAGTACCTCGTCCCCGGCCTTGTCGACATGCATGTCCACTTCCGTGACCCCGGCTTCGAGTACAAGGAGACCATCGCCACCGGCTCGCGCGCCGCGGCCCACGGCGGCTTCACCGACGTGGCCACCATGCCCAACACCGACCCGGTCACCGACACCGGCGCCGAGATCCGCTACCAGATCGACACGGCGCGCCGCGCCGGCCTGGTGCACGTGCGTCCCATGGGCGCCCTCACCCGTGGCGAGCAGGGCGAGAGCCTGGCCGAGATTGGCGACATGGTCATGGAGGGCGCGAGCGCCTTCTCCGACGACGGGCACGGCGTGCAGAGCGCCGGCATGATGAAGACCTGCATGGCCTACGTGAGCCAGTTCGACCGTGTCGTCTGCGCCCACTGCGAGGTCGAGAGCCTCTCCAAGAACGGCGTGATCAACTCCGGTCGCGCCGCCACGCGCCTGGGCATGTTTGGCTGGCCCCCGCTTGCCGAGGAGATGGAGATCTGGCGTGACATCGAGCTGTGCCGCTCCACCGGCTGCGCGCTGCACATCTGCCACATCTCCACGGCCAAGGGCCTCGAGATGGTCAAGGCGGCCAAGGCAGAGGGCCTGCCCGTCACCTGCGAGGTCACCCCGCATCACCTGTTCCTGTGCGACGAGGACATCGACGAGACCTACAACACCAACCTCAAGATGAACCCGCCGCTGCGCAAGGCGTCGGACGCCGAGGCGCTGCGTGCCGGCATCCTAGACGGCTCGATCGACTGCGTCGTCACCGACCACGCCCCGCATGCCAAGCACGAGAAGGACTGCGAGTGGGAGATCGCCTTCTTCGGCACCATCGGCCTCGAAACCTCCCTGCCCCTCATGCTCACGAACCTGGTCCTGCCGGGCAAGATGACCTGGTCGCGCCTGGTCGAGGTCATGGCCGTGAACCCGCGCAACCTCCTGCGCTGCGCGCCGGTCAAGGTCGAGGCAGGCTCGCAGGCCGACCTCACCCTCATCGACCCCGCCAAGGAGATCGACGTCACCGAGGGCTACTTCGTGGGCAAGTCGAAGAACTCTGCCTTCCTGGGCTGCCACCTGACGGGCTGCGCCACCGACGTCCTCATGGCCGGCAAGCGCACGCTCGCAAACTGCGAGGTTCAGTAGGTTTGACCTGGGGCGGACGGCCTTGCCTCGGCTCCTCTCGGGGCGGAGAACGCCCCGAGAAAAGTCGCCTGCGGCAAGGCCGTCCGCCCACATGATTCCTCGTCCTTTAGGCGTTCCCGACGTGCGCTTGGCGGCAAACGGGACGTCGGGAATCGCACTAGCTTTTTCTTGATTTGTTTTGCTGCATGGCAGCGTTGGCGTTAGTGTCCTGGCCCGTACGTGGCTTGAGCGACTTCCGCAGCCGCGTCCCTTGCGGCGAGGATAGGAGCGATGGGCACATACGGGCCAGGATCAGAGAGCGAGGCCTTATGACACAACCAACCTTGCATGAGTTCACGGTCGTCTCGAACGAGCGGGCGGCCGAGGGCATCTGGCGCCTCGTGGTGCGCTGCGACGTGGCCTGCACCATCCGCGCCGGCCAGTTCATGGAGCTCGCCGTGCCAGGCGACGACGCGCACATCCTGCGCATCCCGCTCTCGTTCAAGTGTGCCGACGCGGGCGCTGGCACCGTCGAGCTGCTCTATGCCGTGGTGGGGGAGGGCACCGAGCGCCTCTCGCGCATGATGTCGGGCGATTCCTCCACGCTCGTGGGGCCCTGCGGCAACGGCTGGCGGCTGCCGGCCTGCGAGGGCCGTGCCCTGCTCGTGGCAGGCGGCATTGGGCTTCCGCCCATCCAGGCCGCGGCGCGTATGCTCTCGGATGCGGGCGTTACCTATGACGTGGTCGTTGGCGCGCGCACGGCCTCGATGCTCGTGCAGCCCGACGTCGACGAGCTCGGCGGGGCTACGGGGTCTTCGGTCGTCGTCACCACCGATGACGGTACCGCGGGGCGTGCCGGCTTCACGACCCAGGCCATGGAGGAGCTTCTCG
>SUUD01000152.1 GCA_015062715.1 Olsenella sp.
CCCGGTCGGCTAGAATACGAGACTGTCAGGACAGCCCGCGGCGAGAGGGGAGGGGCATGGCGACCTATGCGTTCAGTGACGTGCACGGACACCGCGCCGCGCTCGACCGGCTCCTCTCGCGCGTCTCGCCCTCCGACGACGACACCATCTTCATGCTGGGCGACATGGTCGACCGCGGTCCCGACGCCGCCGGCGTGCTCTCGGTCGTGCGCACGCTGCCCGGCTGCACCACCCTCATGGGCAACCACGAGCAGCTCATGCTCATCGCCCTCGACCACCCGGGCGACCAGCTCGCCCACTTCGACTGGACGAGCAACGGCGGTGGCATGACCGAGGACTCGCTGGCCGGGCTCGACCGCGACGCCTACGACTGGTTCGTCGACTGGATTCGCTCGCTGCCGCTGTACGCCACCTGCGAGGCGGGCGGCAGGCGCTACCTGCTCGCGCACGCGGGCATCCGCCCGAACGTCGCCCCCGTGCCCGAGCGATGGGACAACGACGCCTCGCGGGAGTTCCTCTCGGCCCAGAGTGCCGACGACCTGCTCTGGATTCGCGGCGGCTTCTGGGACGTGCCCACGGGCCTGGTCGACGAGGCGGGCACGGGGCCCATCGTGGTGGCCGGCCACACGCCCACGCTCTACGTCGAACGCAGCTATGGCGCGCCGCCGGCCATGGGCGAGGACGGCCTGTGCCACATGGTTCTCTGCGGGGCCGGCGAGGCCACGGGCGGGGTCCCCGACAAGATCGCGATCGACTGCGCCGCCGCCGCGGGCGCGGGCATAGGGCAGGTGGGCATGATCTGCCTTGACACGCTCGAGGCCACGTACGAGGCGGTCCGCGATGGCGAGTAGCGCGCGGTCTGCCGTGACGGGCCGGGTCCGCTCCCTCGACCCCGTCTTCGACGAGGACTGCCGCGTTCTGGTGCTGGGGACGGTGCCCAGCCCCAAGTCCCGCGAGATTACCCTCAACTACGGCAACCCGCGCAACCGCTTCTGGCCGGTCATCGCGGCGCTCGTGGGCGAGGAGCTTCCACCTGCGCCCGACGACAGGCGCGCCCTGGCGCTGCGCCACCACATCGCCCTCTGGGACGTGCTCGAGAGCTGCGTCATCACGGGGGCGTCGGACGCCTCCATCGCCGAGCCCGTGCCCAACGACATCGCGTGGCTGCTGGCGCGCGCCCCCATCCGACGCGTCTTCACGACGGGCGCCACCGCGACCCGGCTCTACCGCAGGCTCGTCGAGCCCGGGCTCGGCGTTCCCTGCACGGGGCTGCCCTCGACCTCGCCCGCCAACGCCGCATGGTCGCTCGACCGGCTCATCGAGGCGTACCGACCGCTGGTAGAGGCCCCGGATGTGGTAGAACGGTAGTGACGGTTCCATTCGTTTCGGAGGAGGACGGGCGATGTCGCTCGCGGACAAGGTCGCAGATGCCGGGGTACGTCCCTCGCTCACCAGCTGCCTCGCGAGCACGCTGCTGCATGGGAGCATGCGCACCACGCTCGAGCCCCAGGGCTGGCATCGGCCCTGGCGCCTCGCGGAGCCGCAGGTCCGCTCGCTCACGAGCGTGTCGGCCTGGCACCCGGGGCTCTTCCGCCAGATGGCGCACGCCACGGCGGGCATCTCGGTGGAGTTCTGCACCGACGCCCGCGAGGTCGCGCTCGAGGTGAGGCTCGACGACGAGCCGCGCGGCACCGCTAACGTCCTCGACGGCATGGCCGACGAGCAGGGCGCCCGCCCCGCCTTCGACGGCATCTCCTGCGACTACGACGACATCCACCTGGCACCGGCCATGCCGGTCGCCATCCCGGCCTGGTCGCGCGGCGACGAGGTGACGCTCGTGTGCTTCTCGCTGCCGGGCGAGGACGACGCGGCCCCTGGCGACGTCCTTGCCCTGCCCGGCCTCGCCGTGCCCCACCACGTGCGCATCTGGCTTCCCTGCCTGCGCGGCTGCGTGGTGCGCAACGTCTTCGTCGACGGTGCCCTCATCGAGCCCGTCCCGGCGCGCAGGGGTGCCGTGGTGCTGGGCGACTCTATCGCCCAGGGCTTCGTCGCGGGCGACCCGGCGCTCAGCTGGCCGGTGCTTCTGGGCAAGGAGCTCGACCTCGACGTCATCAACCAGGGGATCGGCGGGCAGGTCTTCCAGCCCGGCACGCTGGCGGGGCTCTCGCGCATGCGCCGGCCCGAGCACGTCATCGTCGAGCTTGGCCTCAACTACCGCTTCGAGACGTGCCGGTCGGCCTTCGTCGTGCGGGACATCCGGGCCTACCTGAGCGACATCGCCCACCTGTGGCCGGGGGTCCCCACCTGGGTGCTGACCCCCACGGGCCATCGCGAGCGCCTCGAGCCCACGCACGACCACAGCTGCTTCGAGCTGGTGCCGCAGATGATCGCCGACTCGGCGGCACGTCACTCCCAGATGGTCGTCCTGGGTGGGACGGGCCTCTTGCCGGCCAGGCGCGCCCTGCTCGCCGACAGCGACCACCCCAACGCCGCCGGGCACGCGCGCCTTGCGGAGCGCCTCGTCGCGACCATCGAGCGCAGGGGAGAGGCCCTGGTCCGGCGCCTCAACCCGAGCACGCGCACCTTTGCGCGCGACGGCGAGACGGGCCGCTTCGTGGCGAGCCCCGCACGGGGCGAAGGCCTTGACCTCGGCGACGAGGAGCCCCTCGCCATGGAGGAGATGACGTCGGCGCCCGTGCAGGAGCTGGCCCTGGAGGCCGCGCCCGAACCCGAGCCGAAGCCCGCGCCCGAACCCGAGCCGAAGCCCACGCCAGAACCCGAGCCCGAGCCGACGCCCGACCCCGACCCCGAGCCCGAGCCGACGCCCGTTCCCGAACCCGAGCCCGAACCCGCACCGTCCGCGCCGGCCCTCATCATCGAGCGACCGGGCATCCCCGACGACGGCCTCGACGCTGCCAGGCGCCGCGAGCAAGCGATCGAGCGGCTCGAGCGCGGGCCCGACCGCGCCTTCCAGATCCTGGAGTGCCTGCGTCGCGGGGTGGGGGAGGTCCTGCACACCAGCCCCGGCGCCACGCTCATGCGCATCCCGCGCGACGGCAACCAGTTCCTCTACGCGCCCGACCACGAGCTCGCGCGCAGGATCCTCGCGGGCATGGACGTGCCCCGCTTCATGACGCTGTGCGAGCCGGGGCTCGTGCAGGACGCCACCGAGCTCCAGGGCCTCGACCACTTCGAGCACTTCCACCTGTGCCTGCCCGTCTCGGGGCTGCTCCCGCCCGAGGAGGTCCCGACCTCGGCGGCGCAGCTCGTCCCCTGGGAGGTCGACCCCAGCAAGGCCGAGCGCATCCTCACGCTCGACGAGTCCTATGCCGAGCAGCTGGCCGCCACCTACGGCGACCCACCGCACTTCACGGCCGACGACTTCCGCTGGCGCCTGTCCGAGGGGACCCTGCTGGGCGGCTTCGACGACGACTTCGAGCTCGTGGGCTACGTGGGCGAGCAGGTCGAGACCTGCGTGGGCATCCTCGAGGTCTTCCCCGGGCACCGCCGCCAGGGCTGGGCGCGGGCGCTGCAGGCCACCAAGATGAACGAGCACCTGGCCAAGGGGTACCTGCCGTGGGCGCAGGTCATGGAGGGCAACGAGGTCTCCCTGGACCTCCAGGCCTCGTTTGGCCTGCGTGCCACCCCCGCAGACGAGCAGTGCTTCTGCTGGCGACGGCGCGACCTTGGTGGGGCGGCGTCCTAGAAGGGGTAGTCGTCGTAGCACCTATCGGGCACGGGCTCGATGCGGTGCTCGTCGTCGTATGTCGGGGCGAAGACCGTGCGCCTGAAGATGCGGCTTGGGGGAATGACGGCGTCGATGTCCTGCGGGGGCTCCTGGGCCAGGCACGTCTCGCTCACGATCTGCGGCAGGCCGTGCCTTTCGCAATACTCCCGTTCCGACCAGCCCCCAAACTCCCAGCGCGGGATTTCCCTGAAGAGGTCGAGGACGAGCTTGGTGAGCCGGGGCGCCGTGTTGGTCCCCTCGGCAAGGTACCAGCCCGTGCGCGACAGCCACCAGATGACGCTCGAGAGGGATGCCCCGCGCATCATGATCCCCTCGAGCAGGATGTCGACCATGGCGTCCGCGAACTCGTAGCCGTTCTCCCCATTGGGGACGTGCGCGTCAAAGAACGCGGTCAGGTCGCTGACGCAGGGGAGCCCGTAGACGTCCGCCGCCTCCTCGAGCTGCGCCTCGTCCAGCTCCAGCGCCCTGATGGAGTGCTCCTTGGCGCGTTTGATGAGCAAATCCCTCATTGCCCAGGGCCTGAACCCGTCCGCGGGGCGCTCCCGTGAGTGGGGCTCCAGGTAATAGCTCCGGTTCCAGCTCTGGTCGAGGCGCCCATGGCATACGTAGTCCTGGTCGGCGGTTGCGTGCACGAAATAGATTGAGGTCCCCAGCCTTGCCTGGTCCTTGACGCATTCCACGAAGGCGTGCCTGCCGACAGGCGAGTTCTCGTGGAGCCCCGCGTAGTGGGCATAGAGGTCGTCCATGGAGACGACCCCGCATACCAGCGCGTGGAACGCAACGAAGTCGAGGAGCCTCTCGCGCTCGATGGCGCGCGCACGCAGTGGCCTCAGGTCGGCCTCCGCATATGCCGCGCGGACCTCCGGGGGCATGAACGCCTCCTTCCAGCTGCCCGCTCCCGAGGTGAACACGTGGGGCAAGAGGTAGGGAATGTCCGCGCGCACGTTCTCGACCTCGCCCCTGATGCAGCGCTCGACGAGGCCGATCGTCTTGGAGTCCGTCTCGGCGAGGTCTCGGAGCAGCCCCTCGGTACTCCCTGGCAGCCTGGTGGCAAGGAGGTCCACGACCTCCGCCTTGTAGCGGGGGAGGTCCACGTCGTGGTCGAGGCTCCTTGCCAGCCTGCGCAACTCGTCTGCGCGCAGGCCTTCCAGTGCCTGTCTCAGCGAGCTGGACGGGCTCGCCTTGGTGGAGGGGTTGCGTTCCGAGGGGCGCATCCTGCCCCAGGTGGTGGTGGGCTTGGGCAGGTGAAGTGCGAGGAGCCGGACCCGGTCGCTGCTTCGCCAGTCCTCCTCCCTATACGTCTCCAGCTCGCGCTGCCGCTCCTCGACGCTCAGGTCGGCGAGCGCCCCCTTGAAGAAACCAGACGGGACCAGCTCGTTCTCGATTGCGTAGCTCATGGGATCCCCCTTTCCGTAGATGGTGGGGAGAGGCTACGCCAGGGGGTCCAACAACCATCAAGCACCGGACTGACCACATTCCAACAAGGTTCTGACAACCCCCCAACAAATGTGGGCCAGCCGCTGGTGGGGAGGGGCAAAGCGGGTGCCTCGGAATCGGCTGGGACGGCAGATGCGCCCGGGGACTCAAGGGGAATCCACAGGCGCA
>SUUD01000153.1 GCA_015062715.1 Olsenella sp.
AAGGTTGCCGCACGCATGGGCATCTCCGCAGACGAAGTCAGTCCCATGGACGACTCCATCCTGGCAGGCGTAGGCAACACCTTCGCGCCGATCTTCAAGCCGCTGGGCTTTGGCTCCTGGAAGCCGGCGGTGGCGACGGTCACCGGCCTCGTCGCCAAGGAGGAGGTCGTCTCCACGTTCGCCGTCCTGTACAACGCTGACACCGAGGCGGATGACTGGGACGACGAGGGTTCGCCGATTTGGGCAAACGTTTCCGCAGACTTCGACGCCTTCTCTGGTGGCCATGGCCAGCTTGCGGCCTTCGCGTTCATGATCTTCAACCTGCTCTGCGCGCCGTGCTTCGCCGCCATGGGCGCCATCAAGCGCGAGATGAACAACGGCAAGTGGACTGCGTTCGCCATCGGCTACATGTGCCTGTTCGCCTGGTGCGCGGCGCTGGTGGTCTATCAGCTGGGCATGGCCATCTCCGGGGCCCCGAACATGCTGGGCCTCATTGCCGCCGCAGTGGTCCTCGTGTTCGTGTGCTACATGCTCTTCGTCAAGAAGTACCAGGAGGCTGACAAGCTGCTCGTCAAGTAGGGCAGACCGCAGAACGTCTCGAGGGGGTGGCGCTGCGCGCGTCGCCCCCTCTTTTGAAGGGAGGGCCCATGATCCAGACTACCCTGGGCATCGACGGCATGATGTGCGAGATGTGCGAGGCGCACATCAACGACGCCATCCGCAGGAACTTCGCGGTCAAGAGCGCAAAGTCGAACCGCCGCAAGAAGCAGTGCGTGATCGTGTCCGAGGATGAGCTCGACCAGGACAAGATTCGCTCGGTCATTGGCGAGACGGGCTATGACCTGCTCTCCATCTCGTCCGAGCCCTATGAGGGGAAGAGGGGCTTTTTGGGCCTGTTCTCGTGACGGGCGGAAAGACCGTTTGCGGTCAATTCGTGACGGTTCGCCGCATGTTTTCCGATTCTCTCAAATTGGTTTACTTTTTGCGTTAACTTGTACGGTATAAGGTAGGCCAGTCAGGACCAACGAGAGAGGACGTCACATGCTTAAGTTTGATGAGCAGAAGCAGATCGACAGCGTCAACGGGGCGCTGGCGCTGCGTCCGCAGATCGAGAAGATCGTCGACGACATTTGCGCCAAGGGCTATGACCGCATCGTCTACCTGGGCATCGGCGGCACCTGGGCCTCCGCCATGCAGGCCGAGTACCATGCCAACGAGCTCTCCGACCTGCCGGTCTACTCGCTCAACGCCGCCGTCTACAACACCTGCGGCGACAAGCGCATCACATCGGACTCCGTCATCGTGATCAGCTCCGTGTCGGGCAACACCGTCGAGGTCGTCGCCGCCATGGAGAAGCTCAACGAGCTTGGCTGCACCTCCATCGGCTTCATCGACGTGGCCGACGCCCCGCTGGCCAAGGCCGTGACCCACTGCATCACCTACCCCGAGAACGAGCAGCTCAAGTTCTTCATGGTGGCCGACCGCTTCATGCAGAACGCCGGCCAGTTCCCGCAGTACGACGAGTACTACGCGCAGATGGACGCCAACTTTGCCCAGGACCTCGTCGAGGTTGGCCGCATGTCCGACGACTTCGCCCGCGAGTTCGCCGAGAAGCACCACGACGACGCCATGCACTACTTCGTGGGCGGCGGCGTCCAGGGCGGCTCCACCTACTCCTACGCCATGTGCTACTGGGAGGAGCAGCACTGGATCCGCACCAAGTCCATCACCCCGGCCGAGTTCTTCCACGGCATGCTCGAGGTCGTCGACCGCGACACCAACGTCACCGTCTTCCTCGCCGAGGACTCCTCGCGTCCCCTGTCCGAGCGCGTCTGCGCCTTCCTGCCGCGCATCTGCGCCAACTACACGTTCATCGACTCCAAGGACTACCCCATGCCGGGCATCTCCGACGAGTACCGTGGCTACTTCTCGCACCTGGTGACCCACGCGGTCACCAACCGCATCGACGTCCACATCGAGAAGATCAACTGCCACCCGGTGGACATCCGCCGCTACTATCGCCAGCTCGACTACTAAAGGCGCGTTGTGGGGCCGGCCCGTGTGCCGGCCCCATTCGTATGGCAACCAAGAGGAGGAAGCATGTCCAAGATCACCATGCGCGACGTCTCCATCATGGGTCCCTCGTACGTCCACTTCACCTTCGAGTACTTCCTCGACTCGCTCGAGAAGTGCGGCATCCACAAGGTCGACCTGTGGGGTGCCGAGCCCTTCTTCTATCGTGCCGACTGGGAGACCCCGCAGGCCGCCGAGGCCGAGCTGCGTCGCATGAAGGCCGAGATGGCCGCCCGCGACCAGGTCTGCTCCATCTACACGCCCGAGACGCTGGGCTATCCCTTCAACTTCTCTGACCCCGGCGAGGGGATCCGCCGCCGCACCATCGAACACTTCAAGTGGTGCATGGAGGACGCGCACATCCTCGAGTGCCCGCGCATCTTCCTCAACTCGGGCTGCGGCCCGCGCAACCAGCCGCGCGAGGAGTCCATGAAGCGCCTCATCGACACCTACCGCGCCATCCTGGACCTGGCCGAGGACGCCGACATCCTCATGCCGCTCGAGCAGCTCCAGCCCTACGAGAGCAACCTGGTGCTCACCAAGGACGACGTCAAGTACGTGCTTGACGAGGTCGGCAGCCCCAACCTGCGCGTCTGCCTTGACCTCATTCCCATGGTTATGTTCGGCGAGACCATGGAGGACTACTTCGAGACCTTCGGTGACAAGGTCGAGTGGATCCACTACGCCGATTCCCACCACGAGGAGCTGGGCACCGGCGAGTATGGCGCCGAGCTCATGCGCCACTGGCTCGACGTGCTTGAGGCCAACGACTTCAAGAACGGCATCGACCTCGAGGTCAACGACTCCATCTACTGGGAGGAGCCGCACGGCCCGCACGAGCGCTCGTGCAACTACCTGCGCGAGGTCCTGGGCGTGCCCGAGGAGTAGACAACCGGCGAGAGGCTCGAGAGGGGGGCGGGGCTCACGGGCCCCGCTCCTTTTCTATGGAAAGCTTTTGTAGGTTGGGTACACCACAATTGAGTTAGAATAAGTTAACTTCTGCTCGGAAGGAGACCCATGGACCTGCAGTTTGGCGACATCCAGGAGACCGCGCTTGTGACGTTGGCCATCCGTGCAAGCGAGACGGCACGACCTAACCCGCGCATCGTGGACGAGAAGGCCAAGGAGATCATCGACACGCTCGGCGTGGACGTGAGCAAGTACGACCCCTTCCTCTCGCACGAGGGCGTGGTGGCACGCACCATCATGTTCGCCGAGACCCTACGCGGGCTCATCGCGCACCACCCCGACGCCCTCTGCGTCAACCTTGGCTGCGGGTTCGACGACAAGTTCAGCCAGGTGGACAACGGCAAGATCGAGTGGTTCGACGTCGACCTGCCCGACCAGATCGCCGTGCGCCGCAAGGTGTACGATGACCGTCCGCGCTGCACCATGCTCGAAGGCGACGCCCTCGACGGGGCATGGACGGCGCGGCTGCCCAGGGACCGCTCCGCGAACATCATCGTGATGGAGGGCGTGCTCGAGTACTTCACCAAGGAGCAGACGTCGACCTGCCTGCACATGCTGTGCGACAGCTTCGAGCATGGCTACCTGGTGTCCGAGATGAACTCCATGTTCATGGTCAGGCACTCCAAGCAGCACGACGCCATCAAGAACACCAACGCCACCTTCAAGTGGGGGACTGAAAGCGGGGCGGAGTTTATGGAGCTCGAGCCCCGGCTTGCCCTGCTTTCCGAGCGCAGCTACAACGAGGAGATGCGCAAGCACACGCTGCGCGGCAAGCTCTTCGCGGCCACCCTTGGCAGGAACGTCAACAACCGCATCGCCGTGTTCAGGTGGTAGTCGGCGTATGCGGATGGGGGGAATGGGGGAGCATGGAAAGATTTGAAGGTGTTGCCAACACCCTGTTTGTGCCGCTCGTGGCGCGTATCGCCATATCGAAGGAGTTCCCTGAGTACTTCGTGGACGAGAAGGCACTGGAGCTCGAACGGTACCTGCCTGACAATGCCGCCAGGGGTTCGTCACAATACACCAACATGGCATCCGTGGCGCGCTATTACAACATGGACCAGATGGTTTCTGCGTTTGCCGGTGCGCATGAGAGATGCAACGTTGTCTACCTTGGCGCAGGTCTCGAGACCGCCTACGACCGACTGAGCGACAGGCTTCCTGGCGTCCGCTGGTACGAGGTCGACCTGCCCGAGGTGATCGAGGCGAGGCGAACGGTTTTTGGAACCCGGGAGCGGGAGGTGACGATTCCGGACGACATGTTCGACATGGGCTGGGTGCGGGAGGTCGACGCAACCCTCCCCACGTTGCTGGTCGTCTCCGGCGTCTTCCAGTACTTCCATGAGGAGCAGGTCATGGGCTTCATCAGGTCCTGCGGCAAGGCCTTTCCCAAGGCGGAGATGATTCTCGACGCCACGAGCACAAGTGGGCTCAAGTTCACGAACTGGTTCATCAAGCGCACGGGAAACGCGAGCGCCCTCATGTACTTTGGGGTTGACGATGCCGAGGCGCTTGCCAAGAAGTGCGGGGCTGAGCTGCTGGAGGAGCGCACGTTCTTCCCAGATGCCCTGCGCATGCTCGGAAAGCGGTTGAGCCTTGTGACCAGGGTGTCCATGAGGGTCGCGGAGAGCAAGAGGCAGGCGCTCATCCTGCGTCTGCGCCTCTCGGCCTGACGTGAATTGTGGGTGCTCCCCTTGTTGCGCAAAAGGGGGCACCCCTTGGCAGAAGACAACTAGGCCTCGTACACCACCTTGCCGTCGAAGATGGTCATGATGCACTTGGTGTCGCGGGCGTCCTTGGGGTCGCAGGCGAGCACGTTGGTGTCGAAGACGGCGATGTCGGCCAGCTTGCCCGGCTCGATCGTTCCCAGGACGTCCTCCTGCTCGAGGTCGTAGGCGCCGCCCGCGCACCAGGCGCGCAGGAGCTCGCCGGCGCCAATCATGTTCTGCGTGTTCCAGGGCTCGCCGCCCTCGGGGAAGTAGCCGCCACAGGCGGAGTAGACGCCCACGCCCAGCTCGTCGCGGGTCATGGGGAGGTCGGTTCCGCACGAGAGGACCACGCCACTGTCGAGCATGTGGCGGCGGTTCCAGTAGTGGGCGCCGCGTTCGGGGCCGATCTTCTCGGCGATCATGGCGAGCTTGCCCTCGCGGTCGGCGATGGACTGGATGAGCGGGTAGACCTCGGCCACCACGCCCAGCTCGCCCATGCGCTCGAGGTCGACCGGGTCGGCGCCCTCGAGGTCGGTCATGGCTTGGCGCAGCAGCACCTTGCCGTT
>SUUD01000154.1 GCA_015062715.1 Olsenella sp.
GGCAAGCTCGCGACCGCGCTGCTGATGACGGGATTCTCTCTGCTGCTCATCGGGACTCCCGACCTCCCCGCGCTCGGCATCGTCGACGTTCCCTTCCTGCCGCTGCTCAACGACACGCCCGCAGGGATCGGCATGGTCCTGGTCTATGTGGGGCTCGTCCTGTCGGTGACGGTGGCCTGCCTCTACTGGCACAAGGGCCTGGGCATCAAGGCGCGCGTCCTGGCGGAGCGCGCACGTGAGGGGGAGGGCGAGCGCTCTTGAGATTGAGGTCGATCCTTGTCGCACTCCTGGCCGTCCTCGCCCTTGTCGCCCCACGTCATGCCCTCGCCGCAGAGCCGCAGGTCACCGAGGCGCGCGGGGCCATCGTCATGGACGGGCAGGGCCAGGTGCTCTGGGAGCTTGACGCATACCGGGAGACGAACCCGGCCTCGATCACCAAGGTCATGACGGCCATGGTCGCGCTCGACTCGGGATTCCCGCTCGACGCCACCATCACCTGCGTCGACGTCGACCTCGGCGACCTCTCGCAGACCGCAGGCTACGTGGCCGGCGACAAGGCGACGCTTCGCGACCTGCTCGAGGTCGCCCTCGTCTGGTCGGCCAACGACGCCTGTTACCAGATCGCGTGCGGCGTCGCGGGCTCGGAGGAGGCCTTCGTCGCGCTCATGAACGCGAAGGCCCAGAGCCTCGGCATGACGCACACGCACTTCGAGAACTGCCATGGGCTGGGTGGCGAGCAGCACTACTCGTGTGCGCGCGACCTTGCGCTCATGGGCCGCTACGCGCTCGCCAACTACCCCTTCATAGCCCAGACGGTCGCCCTCGAGCGCATCACCACGCACGTGGGCAAGGTCGAGCTCGACCTCGAGACCACGCACAAGCCCATCTCGGACTACGAGGGGCTCCTCGGCATCAAGACGGGGTCGCTCTTGGATGACGGGTCCTCCTTCCTGGGTGCGGCCGAGCGCGACGGCCTGCGCGTGTACACCGTCGTCCTCGACTGCCCGACGCTCGACGGCCGCTTTGACGACACGCGCATCCTCATGGACTGGGCGTTCGCGAACTGCTCGACGGTACGGCTGTGCGAGGAGGGCCAGCTGGTCCGCATGGCCCCCTTTGCCTTCGACGCCCGCCTCGTGTGCCCCGTCACCTACCTGCAGGAGGCCGAGGGCGTGCGCGTCAAGGGCATGGGAGCGGTTACCTTCCGCACAACCCGCGCCTCGGCGCAGCACCTCGTGGCAGCAGACGCGGCGTACGGCGCGACCCTGTGGATGCAGGGAAGCCGCCTGGTGGGCGCATCGACCATGGCCTCCGGCAGACCCGTGATGAGGCCGCTCGCCGTGAACCCGTTCCTGCTCCCCCTCTTCGGGGAAGGCGGCCAGATGGGAGGCTCCCCGTGGGCATGACGACGACCCTGCTCGAGGAACATGCCCTCCTTGGCGCGCAGATGGCCCCAGGTGACGCCTGTCCCGCCGTTCTGGGATATGGAGACCCCGAGGGTGAGGTCACCGCGTTGCGGGGCTCCTGTGGCCTCTGCGACCTTTCGGGAGCCGCGCTGACGCTCGTGGCCGGCCCTGGAGCAGCTCGGCTCGGGGACGTTGCCATTGCCTGCGCGCCCCTCATGGTGGGGGAGTGCGCGCCCGGAGCCGTCCTCTCAGGGGACGGGGCGCTCACCGGCATCCCCCTGGCCATGAGGACGGGCGATGGCGAGGTCCTGCTCTTCGACGCCTCGCCCCGCTCCGACACGGTCTTGTGGTGGGTGGGATGGCTCGCGTCGATGGAGCAGGGCGGCGTGCGCCCCTTCGACGACGCCACCGTCGAGGACCACACGGGAGACCTGGTCCCGCTCGCGCTCGTCGGGCCCGGGGCGCCCGAGGTGCTCGGGGACTACCTGGGATCCGGCCAGTCGCTTCCCGAGCCGGGAGGGGTATCGTCGCCCATCCTCGACCAGATCAGGGGCGTCATCTGCGCAAACGTCCCCACGAAGGGCTCTCCGGCCTTCCTGCTGCTCGTGCCCCCGCGCCTCGCGCGCGTGCTGTGGCGCAGCTTCCTGAGCTTCGACCAGGTCACCCCCGTGGGAGGAGAGGCCCTGGGCGCCTGGGCGACCGACGCCCTTCCCTGGTCCCGCGAGGTCGCTGCAGGCGGCCGCATCGAGGTTGCGGCGCAGCGGCTCGTGGGGCTTGGCGTCGCCCGTCCCGAGGGCGGCTTCGTCGGGGCCCGGGCGCTCGGCCTCTAGTGCTACCATTCTCTGGTGGCATGCCCGGCGCGTCTGGCGCGCGCCGGATTACTTGACAAGGTGGGGACACGATGCCGTACGACTTCACGAACAGGGCGGACCGCAGGTCTGCCGGGGCCTACAAGTGGGACGACATGCTCAAGCGGGACCCGAGCGTCCCCGAGGACGTGATCCCGCTCTCCGTGGCAGACATGGAGCTGTCCAATCCGCCCGAAGTGCTAGAGGCGCTGCACACCCTGCTCGATGAGGGGCCCCTGGGCTACACCGGACCGACGGACGCGTTCTACGAGGCATGCATCTCATGGCAGCGCAGGCGGCACGAGTGGTCTCCCGAACGCGAGTGGATAGCCCTCTCGCCCGGCGTGGTGCCGGCATTCCACAACGCCGTGCGCATCCTGAGCGAGCCGGGCGACGGCATCATCGTGCAGCCGCCGGTCTACTACCCGTTCCGCAGCGCCATCGAGCGCAACGGGCGCACCGTGGTTGATAACCCCCTCGTGCTCGACGAGGACGGCTACCACATCGACTTCGCAGGCCTCGAGCGCCTGGCGGCAGACCCGAACAACAAGGCCCTGCTGCTCTGCAGCCCCCACAACCCGGTCGGGCGCGTGTGGGGCGCCGACGAGCTCAGGAGGCTCGTCGACATCTGCCTGGCCAACGACGTCTTCATCGTCTCCGACGAGATCCACGACGACCTCATCATGCCAGGCCACCACCACACCACCATCGCGAACGTCCTCGCGGCGGACGAGCTGCCCCGCGTCATGATCTGCACCGCACCGTCGAAGACGTTCAACCTCGCGGGCGTGCAGTGCTCGGTCATCTACATCCCCGACGAGGGCGTCCGCGAGTCCTTCGTGGCCGAGTTCGACAAGCTCGCGTGCGGCAACAGCCTCAACATCTTCGCCTATCGGGCCTGCACCGCCGCCTACACGCGTTGCGAGGGATGGCTCGACGAGCTCATCGGCCTCATCTGGCACAACTACACCGCCCTGCGGGACATGTTCGAGCAAGAGCTTCCTGGCGTGCGCGTCCTTCCCCTCGAGGGCACCTACCTCATGTGGGCCGACTTCGGGTGCTGGGGGCTCGCGGACGAGGAGCTCGAGGCGTTCATGCAGCGCGAGGCCCGGCTGTTCCTCGACGAGGGACACATCTTCGGCGCCGGCGGGAGCGGCTTCGAGCGCTTCAACCTCGCCTGCCCGACGGCCGACATCGTCGCGGCGGGGGAGCGACTCGTCGCTGCCGCGCGTGCGCACGGCCTCGCCTGATCTGACGGGCCAGAAGGACACGACGGGGAGGGGACACGATGTACGCCATATCCACCGACAAGGCACCACGGGCCATAGGCACCTACTCGCAGGGGGCCTCGGCCGGCCGCTACGTCTTCACCTCGGGCCAGATCGGCCTCGACCCCATGACGCGCGAATTCGTCGAGGGCGGGGCCTACGAGCAGGTCGTGCAGGCCATCCACAACTGCGCGGCCGTGCTCGCCGCCGGCCAGGTCGGCCTCGCCGACGTGGTCAAGACCACGGTGTTCGTCACCGACATCGCCTACAAGGACGACGTCGACCGCGCGTTCAAGGAGCTCTTCCCCTCGCCGAGGCCCGCACGCTCGCTCGTCGAGGTGGCCGCCCTTCCACGAAACGCTCTCGTTGAGGTCGAGTGCATCGCCTGTCGGTAGTACAATCTCAAGGTAAGGTTGAGAGAGCAGCGAATCGAGGAGTTGGATTCACCATGGCGTATCAGGAGCAGCCGAGGCCGGCGGCAAGCGGCCAGACGGAGGTCTTTCGCATTCCCTCAGCAGACTCGACCCTCCCCGACATCGGGACGGTCGGCAAGGTCATCCATCCTTCGCTGAGCATCATCAAGGGGCCCCACACCGGCATCACCTTCGACCTCGACCAGCCCATCATCACCGTCGGCCGCGACCCTTCGAACAGCGTCTTCCTCAACGACATGACGGTCTCGCGGCGCCATGCGCGCATCGACCTCTCCAACGCCGGCAACGGACTCGTCACCATCGAGGACCTCGGCTCGCTCAACGGCACCTGGGTCGACGGCGCCATCATCAACCGTGCCGCGCTCGCCGACGGCGCCACCATCCAGATCGGCACCTTCCGCATGGTGTTTCACGCCAACGGGGCGCTGGGGGAGTAGGCCATGCCCGACTCCGGCTACCTCACGATCGGCAAGGTCGTCAAACGGCTCCAGCCCAGCTATCCCGACCTCTCCGTCTCCAAGGTCCGCTTCCTCGAGGACGAGGGCCTGCTCAACCCGACGCGAACGCCCGGCGGGTACCGCCTCTACAGCGCCCGGGACGTCGAGCGCCTCGAGGCGATTCTCTTCCTGCAGAAGAACCGCTTCATGCCGCTCTCGGTCATCCGGGAGGAGCTCGACCGCGCCGAGAGCCCCCTCGAGGTCATGAACGGCCACCCGCAGGAGACCGAGGAGCTGGCCGACGACCCCGAGATCGTCGAGAAGCTCCATCCCATCGAGCGCATTCCCGAGCTCACGGGAATCTCGGTCGCCTTCGTGCGCCAGCTCGCCGAGGTGGGTGCCATCAGCCTGCGGAGGTCGCCCCATGGGCGCGACCTCGTCGACGGCCATGACTTCAAGCTCATCCGCGCGGCGGACCAGCTGCGACGCTACGGCATCGGAACCAAGAACCTCAGGCAGTACGTCATGGCTGCGAACAGGGAGTCCGGCATGTTCGCGCAGGCGCTCGCGGTCTATGCCAAGAAGGCCGAGGCCGAGGGCGACCGCCGCCAGTTCGACGAGGCGCTCGACCAGATGCTCGCCCTCACGAACGCCATCCGCGACTGCCTCATCCGAAGCATCGTCGAGGAGAACGCCCCCAGGTCCTCCGAGTAACGACAGGGTCCAACCAGCAACGAAAGGAATCATCGTGTCTGACTTCGACTTCGAGAGCCTCATCTACGACATCCCCGACTACCCCGAGCCCGGCGTCATCTTCAAGGACATCACGCCGCTCTTCGCCAGTCCCGAGGGTCTCGCAGCCGTCGTCGACTCGATAGCCGATCACTTCGCCGATCGCGGCATCACCAA
>SUUD01000010.1 GCA_015062715.1 Olsenella sp.
ACAAGTGGGAAACAGGTTTAGGCCAATTGTGCAGCCACGATGTTATCGCGAACCGGGTTTGGCAATCACGGGACGCCTCTGCGTCCATGGGTAGAAAATCAAATGTTGGCATGACGCCAAACACCGTACCTTACATGGGGTTTTAGGCTTGTTTGGAGGAACCCTTGATCGAGATTCGCGACATCGCAAAGGCCTATCGCACGGGCGACTTCATCCAGCGAGCGCTCGACGGCGTGTCCATCACCTTCCGCGACAACGAGTTCGTGGCGATCCTCGGCCCCTCTGGCTCGGGCAAGACGACCCTGCTCAACGTCCTGGGCGGCCTTGACCACGCCGACTCCGGCGACCTCGTCATCAACGGGACCTCGACCGCCAACTACCGCGACAAGGACTGGGACACCTATCGCAACCACCGCATCGGCTTCATCTTCCAGAGCTACAACCTCATCCCCCACCAGACGATCCTCTCCAACGTCGAGCTGGCCCTCACGCTCGCGGGCATCGGCACCGCCGAGCGTCGCGAGCGTGCCCGCGAGGCGCTTGCCCGGGTGGGCCTTGCAGATCACGTGGACAAGCTCCCCAACCAGCTCTCGGGTGGCCAGATGCAGCGCGTGGCCATCGCCCGCGCGCTGGTCAACGACCCCGACATCGTGCTCGCCGACGAGCCCACGGGCGCCCTCGACACCGAGACGGGCGTCCAGGTCATGGACCTGCTCAAGGAGATAGCCGACGAGCGCCTGGTGGTGATGGTCACCCACAACCCCGAGCTCGCCGAGCGCTACGCCACACGCATCGTGCGCCTGGCAGATGGTCGCATCACCGACGACTCCGACCCCTATGTGCCCACGCCCGAGGAGGTCTCCGCCGCCGTCGCAGAGGGGCCACTGCGCCGCGCGGGCATGTCCTTCCTCACCGCGCTCTCGCTCTCGTTCAACAACCTCATGACGAAGAAGGGCCGCACCTTCCTCACGGCCTTCGCCGGCTCCATCGGCATCATCGGCATCGCGGCAATCCTGGCGCTCTCCAACGGCGTGAACGACTACATCGCCAAGACCGAGGAGGACGCCATGTCGGCCTTCCCCCTCTCCATCAGCGAGGCCGCGCCCAACATCGCCGCCTTCATGATCCAGCCCGACGCCACCGAGGAGGAGGTCCAGGAGTACCTCGAGCCCTGGATCACCGACCCCTCGCGCACCCCCGAGCTCACCGACCTCATCCCCGAGACCACGATCGTACAAGACATGTTCGCCCGCATCGACTCCAACGACCTCACCAGCTTCCGCGAGTACCTGGAGAGCGACGAGTCGGGCATCGCGCCGCACGTGAACGACATCGTCTACAACTACAACGTCACCCCGCGCTTCTACCGCGCCGGCGACGAGGAGGGCGTCGTCGAGCTGGGGACGGCCCTCTCGAGCGGGCAGGCAGGCTCGCTCATGAGCGCGTTCTCGAGCCTTGGCCTCTCGGGCGGGAGCACCACGAGCTCCTTCCAGGAGATGATCAACAACCGCGACCTGCTCCAGGAGCAGTACGACGTCATCGCGGGCCGCTGGCCCGAGGCCTACGACGAGTGCGTCATCGTCACCTCGTCGCGCGGACGGCTCACCGACTACACCCTCTACAACCTCGGCGTCCTCGACCCGAACGAGTTCCAGAGGATCGTCGAGTCGGTGTCCACCGACGAGGAGGTCGAGGTTCCCGACAACGACGCCAAGCTCACCTACGGCGACGCCCTCTCGATGACCTTCAAGGTGGTCTCGCCCGCCAGCTGCTACAAGCTGAGCGACACCGGCGACTCCTGGACCGACATGAGCGGGGACGAGGCCTTCATGCGTGCCGTCTTCGAGAACGAGGCCATCGACCTGCGTGTCGTTGGCGTCATCCGCGCCAACGAGGACAACGACAACCCGCTGCTCTCGGAGGGCGTCGCCTACACGCACGACCTCACCCTCGAGCTCATCGCCCGCGCGGGCGAGACGGACGTCGTCAAGGCCCAGATCGCCGACCCCGACCGCGACGTGTTCACCGGCGAGACCTTCGAGGACCTGCGCAACGGGACGGCCGACGCCTTCGACATGGGCGAGCTCTTCTCGGTCGACCAGTCGGCCCTCGAGCGGGCCTTCGCCTTCGACAGCTCCGCCCTCGAGGGCCTGGGCGGCGGCATGGACCTCTCGGGCATCTCCATCGACCCCTCGGCGATGTCGTTCGACCCCTCGAAGATCCAGATCGACCCGAACGCCGCCTCGTCGGCCTTCGACTCCAACGCCATGGCGGCTATCATGGCGGGGATTCCCGCACCGGACCCCTCGAGCATGGCGATTTCAATGAACGCGGCCCAGATGGGGGCGATATCGCAGGCGAGCGCCCAGATCTCTGCCGGCTTCTTCCCCTGGCTCGGCGCCACCCATCCGGACGTCGTAATAGACGAGAGCACCGACCTCTCCCCCTACATCCAGGAGTACCTCGCCACGGACGAGGCCCAGGCCATTCTCGCCCAGACGAACGAGGCGCTGGGGCCCGAGTTCGAGGGGCAGGTCAACGCAGCCGTCGAGGGCTACCTCACCAACCAGGTCGCACCTTACCTGCAGCAGGCCATGGGTGACATGGCGGCCAAGGCGACCGAGGCCATGGCCGCACAGCTCGCCGCCTCCCTCCAGCAGCAGATGGCAGCTGCCACCCAGTCGCTCGCCACGCAGCTCTCCGAGCAGATCGGCGGCGCCCTCACGAGCCAGATGTCGCAGCTCCAGAGCGCGCTCGAGGGGGCCTTCTCGGTCGACGCCGACGCCTTCGCCAGCGCGATCCAGTTCAACATGGACGCCGACGACCTCTCGTCGCTCATGACCAACTACGCCCAGGCGGCGCAGCTCACCTACGACAACAACCTGCAGCGCCTCGGCTGGGCTGACACGGCCCGCCCGCGCTCGATCGACATCTACCCCGTCAGCTTCGACGACAAGGAGGCGGTACTCGGCATCATCGACGAGTACAACGCCAAGATGGAGGCCGCGGGCAAGGAGGAGCAGATAATTACCTACAACGACATCATGGGTGCGCTGCTCTCGAGCGTGTCGGACATCGTCAACACTATCTCGACGGTGCTAATCGCCTTCGTGTCGATCTCGCTGGTGGTGAGCTCGATCATGATCGGCATCATCACCTACATCAGCGTCCTCGAGCGCAAGAAGGAGATTGGCATCCTGCGTGCCATGGGCGCCTCGAAGGGCAACGTCGCCAACGTCTTCAACGCCGAGACCTTCATCGAGGGCCTCATCGCCGGCGTCTTCGCCATCGCGGTGGTGCTCGCCGCCTCCGTGCCGGTGAACGCCCACATCCTGGCGACGCGCGGGGTCCCCAACATCATGCAGCTGCCCGCGCGCGACGCGATCACCCTCATCCTCATCTCGGTCGTGCTCACGGTGCTGGCGGGCCTCCTGCCCTCGAGCGCGGCCAGCAGGCGCGACCCGGTGGAGGCCCTGCGTAGCGAATAGCTCACCATAGGGGGCGCTCCCCCCTGTTGTGTTACGGAGAACGGAGACAGCAAGCATGTACACGATGGACGCGCGCGTTCGCTATTCGGAGCTCGATGCCACGGGACACCTCTCGACCGTGGGACTCATGAACTTCCTGCAGGACGCGGCAATCTTTCACTGCGAGGACGTCGGCCGCAGCGTGGCGAGCTTGGCCGAGGACGGCTTTGCCTGGTACGTGCTGACCTGGGACATCAAGATTCACGCGCTCCCGCAGCTGAGCGATCGCGTTCACGTGCGCACCTGGGTCCCAGCGATGCGCGGCCTCGTCTGCAACCGCTTTGCCCAGATCGTGGACGACGAGGGCAACGTGCTGGTCGACGCCACGTCGACCTGGGTCTTCTTCGACGTCGAACGCGGGCGTGCCATCCGCATCCCCGACGAGGAGACCACCTACTTTGCCGACGAGTTCGAGGGCACCGCCGTGCGCAAGGGCAGGAGGTCGTTCAAGCCGCAGGCGGATGGCGTGACGACGGAGCCCGTCACGGTGGGCGTCCAGCACATCGACACCAACTTCCATGTCAACAACGCGCAGTACATCCGCATTGCCCGCGAGGTGGTGGCCGAGGCGGCGCATGCGGGGCTGGTCCCCGCAGAGCTCGCGAAGGCAACGCGCGCACTCCCACTCAACCTCGCCGTCGAGTACCGCAACATGGCGCGCCTGGATGACGTGCTCACCCCCACCATCTACCAGGAGGGCGATGGCGTCGTGGTGAGCCTCGACCTGCCCGACAAGGTCAGCGCTGTCGTTCGCTTCGAGCGGATCTAGAGGTCGCCTTCGCGCGGAATTGCCTCGCTCTCGCGCCGTGTCACGCCGTCACCCTCGGTCATGGCAAGCTCGACCTCGAACTCCTTGGCGCGCAGCGCCTCGTGGAAGCCCTTGAGAGGCTCGAAGGGAAGGAAGATCTTCGCCCGCTCTGACAGGGGCATGCGTCCGCGCGCCATGGGCGCCTCGTCTCTACTCCCCACTCCTGTGACCTCCCAAGGTCGCGTTCCTCTCGCGGGCGGTCGCATTGGGCAACAGGTCCATGCCCTTGAGGATGGCGTTCTTCCCAAACTTGTGCCGGATGTCATTCACGGCCTGGGCGCGCGAGAGCTCGTCCTCCGCCTCCTGCTGGTCGACGAAGAGCTCGAGCTGCGTGCCGGACGCCTCGTGCGGCACGACCCCCTCCACGCCTATGCCCAGCCTGTGCACCAGGCGCGTTCGGTCGACGCGCTCCTCGAAGATGCTGGTTACCGCCTCGCGGAACCGGCGGGCGGAGCTCGTGGGCGACGAGAAGCGCCTGCTGCCGCCGTCACCGGGGGCCAGGCGCTGATGTCGCTCTATGGAGAGGCGTATGAGGTACCTCTCGTCCTCGTTGGCGGCATACCCCGCCCAGACCGCTATCCCCGTGGCGTCGAGGCCCTCCTCGACCAGTCGGGCCGAGAGCGACTCGGCCATCTCCTTGGCCACCAGCAGCGCGTCGTCGAACTCGTAGTCGCAGGCGAGCACCTGCCCCGACGAGAACGAACGGTTCTTCGAGCGATAGCCCTTGATGTCCGCGATGGTGACCGGCTCGATTCCCCAGGCATGGTCGATGAGGATCTCGGCGTCGATGCCAAACTCCTTGTAGAGGGCATCCTCGGGCGACATGGCGACCTGGCCCATGGTGGTCACCCCCATGGCAGCCAGGCGCCGCGATATGCCGGGCCCAATGCGCCAGAAGTCGGTGATGGGGCGGTGGTTCCACAGCGTCGCGCGGTAGGACTCCTCGTCGAGCTCGCCAAAGAAGTCGGGGCTGTGCTTGGCCGTGATGTCGAGGGCGATCTTTGCCAGGTAGAGGTTGGTGCCCAGGCCGCAGGTGGCGGGAATGCCCGTGGTGGCGAAGACGTCCGAGCGGATGCGCTCGCCCAGCTCGCGAGCCGTGCACCCATAGAGCGACAGGTAGCCCGTCACGTCGAGGAACGCCTCGTCGATGGAGTAGACGTGGATGTCCTCCTTGGCAACCCACTTGAGGTAGACGCCATAGACGTCGGCAGACCGCTCGATGTAGCGGGCCATGCGCGGAGGGGCGACGATGTAGTCGATGCCCTTGGGGATCTCGAACACGCGGCAACGGCCCGGGACCCCCAGCGCCTTCATGGAGGGGCTCACCGCCAGGCAGATGGTCTTCTCGGTGCGCGTGAGGTCGGCCACGACCAGGTTGGTGGTCATGGGGTCAAGGCCTCGGTCCACGCACTCGACGCTGGCATAGAAACTCTTGAGGTCGATGCAGAGGCACTGCCGGCGCTGGGGCGCGGCCTGTCCGGCGTCTGGCACCGTGAGCCCTATCCCACGTCCATGATCGAGTCGGCTATGGCGTCTGCCGCCTCGTCGTCCAAGACCTGCGCCACGACCATGTAGGCGAAGTCGAGCGCCGTGCCCATACCCTGGCTGGTGATGACGTTGTCATCCATGACGACGGTGTACTCGTCCTCGAAGACGGCGCCATTGTCGACAAGTACGTCCTGGTAGCTGGGGTAGCTGGTGGCGTGCAGGCCCTCGAGCAGGCCCAGCTCGGCCAGGATGGAGGGAGCCGCGCAGATGGCGCAGACGAGCTTGCCCTGGTCGCAGAAGCGCACGAGGGCGTCACAGAGGGGCTGGCAGGCACGCAGGTTGGGCGTGCCGGGGACGCCTCCGGGAAGCACCAGCACGTCGTAGTCGTCGAACGAGAAGCCCACGTCGTTGATGGTGCGCTTGCAGGTGATGGGAACCTCGTGCGAGGAGGTCACGGTGCGGCTCTCCCCCACCGCCACGGTGTCACAGGGGATGCCCGCCCGGTAGAGCAGGTCGACCACCGTGAGGCCCTCGATCATCTCGAGGCCATCGGCCATCATCACCGCGACGCGCGTGTCGCTCTTCTGCGTGAATGCCATGTCACGTCTCCTCTCCGGCTCTCTGAGGCTACACTACCCAATCGTACAACGACCGCCCGACAAGGTCGGCGAGAACACCCGGAGGCACCCATGCAAGGCAAGCCCATCCTGTTCGTAGACCTCGACAACACCCTCGCGCCGCGCGCGACCGGCCCCGACGCGGCCGAACGCAACGTCGGCGGCGTCTGCATGCCGCCCTCCGAGCGCGATGCCGATGCAATACGCGCCTTTGCCGAGGCGGGTGGTCTCTGCTTCTGGTGCACGGGACGTCCCCGCTCTGGCATCAACCCCGCCATCCTGGCGCTTCCCCACGCCGGGCGCGTCACCATGGCGGGAGCGCGCGCCTGCGTGGGCGAGAAGGTCCTCTTCGAGAACCGCATCCCGGCAGAGAAGCTCGAGGCTCTGCTGGGACTCCTTCTCCAGGTAACTGACGACATCGTGGTGGAGACCGAGGCGGAGAGCATTGGCGTGGGGCCAAACCGCGCCCTGCGCCCGCACATTCGCACCGTTGCCGACTTCGACGAGCTCAAGTGCGTCATCCCCAGCCTACCGGTCGGCAAGATCTGCATGGACCCGCGCGGCGCACAGGCACTTCTTGCTGCGACGGAGGTGCTGGGCGACTACTCGCTCGTGGACACGGCTGGCGGCGTCTGGGAGACGACCCCGCCCGAGACCAGCAAGTGCGCGGGCATCCGCGCCGTCCTGGCCGAGTTGGGCGACGAGGCAGGGACCGTCTATGGCATCGGTGACTCGGGCAACGACCTGCCGCTCTTCGAGGCGGTGGACGTCCGCATCGCCATGGGCAACGCCACCGACGAGGTCAAGGAGACCGCAGACTGGGTGACGACGGGCGTCCTGGAGGGCGGCGTAGCTGTGGCCCTCGAGCACTTCGGCCTAATCTAGGGACCTACAGCTCGCAGGCCATCCAGACGAAGCCAGCAGGCGGAAGCGTGACCGCGCCCTTGTCGACCGGTTCGCCACTCAACAGGTCCGCGTAGTCGCCCAGCTCGTCGACACGGACCGTCTTCTCGGTCTCCGCGTAGTTGAAGAGAGCCACGAGCTTCTCGCCCTCGTGGAAGCGCCCGATCCCCAGCACGCCATCGTCACCCGTGTCGACCAGCCACTGGTCGGCGCGCCCGTCGAACACGCGATGCGAGGCCCGGAGGGTCTCGAGCGCGTGCAGGCCCTGGAAGATGCGTCCCTCGGGCGTCGCTTGATCTGAGCGCCTCTCGGCGGCAGCCCAGTCCAGGTGGCCGCGGTGGAGGTAGCGGCTGTCGGCCGCCTTGAGCGGCTCGTCGTGGTAGCCGTAGTCGTTCTCCTGGGCGACCTCGTCACCGCTGTAGAGCACGGGGATGCCGCTGATGGTGAACATGTAGGCGTGGAGCATGAGGTCAAGGCGCAGCGCCCAGTCGAGCTTGGCCCCGTCGCACTCGTAGCGGGCAGCCTCGACGCCGCAGAGCGAGGCGGTCGTACCGCACAGGCGCGCGTCGCCCAGACGCGGGTCGTCATTGTAGAGCTCGCCGCGCGCCGGGCTGCCAGGCCACCTGCCGGTGAGGTAGTCGTTGACGTAGCGCTTGTGCGCGACCTCGTCTATGCCAAACTGCCCCAGGTAGTCGTAGTCGAGGCCCCAGCCGATGTCGTCATGGCAGCGCAGGTAGTTGAGGAACGTGTACTGCGTGGGCAGGGCGAAGACCTGCGCGAGCTGGTGCCTGAGGAGGCGGGTGTCCTTGGTGGCCACGGTGTGCCAGGTGCTCGCCATGGTGGTGACGTTGTACAGCAGGTGGCATTCCGGGCGCTCGACCGTGCCAAAGTACGGCACGACCTTGCTCGGCTCCATGACCACCTCGCCCAGCAGCAGCGTGCCGGGGCAGACGATGTCGCAGGCAAGGTGCATCATGCGCACCAGCGTGTGGACCTGCGGCAGGTTGCGCGACGTGGTGCCGAGCTCCTTCCAGATGTAGGGCGTCGCGTCCAGGCGGATCACGTCGATGCCCTGGTTGCAGAGGAAGAGGCAGTCCTCGGTCATGTCGTTGAAGACGACGGGGTTGGCGTAGTTGAGGTCCCACTGGTAGGGGTAGAAGGTGGTCATGACCACCTTGCCAGCCTCCTCGCACCAGGTGAAGTTGCCGGGAGCGGTGGTGGGGAACACCTGCGGCGTGGTCTTCTCGAACTCGTTGGGGATGTCCCAGTTGTCGTAGAAGAAGTAGCGGGCCTGGGCCTCGGGGTCGCCGGCGCGGGCCGCCTTGGCCCACGCGTGGTCCTCGCTGGTGTGGTTCATCACGAAGTCGAGGCAGACCGAGATGTCGCGTCGGTGGCACTCGCCTGCGAGCGACGCGAGGTCTGCCATGGTGCCCAGCTCGGGCTGCACCTTGCGGAAGTCCGAGACCGCATAGCCGCCGTCGCTTCGGCCCTCGGGGCTCTCGAGCAAGGGCATGAGGTGCAGGTAGTTGACGCCGCACTCCTGTATGTAGCCGAGCTTCTCGCGCACGCCCTCGAGCGTGCCGGCGAAGGCGTCCACGTACATGAGCATGCCGAGCATGTCGTTCCCGGTGTACCAGCCCGGGTTCTTCACGCGTCGGTCGTCGAGCTCGCGCAGCTCGTCAGGGCGGGCGTCGTAGCTGCGGCGCAGCATCGCGACAAAGTACTCGTAGGCCCTCTCGTCGTGATAGAGCCCGAGGTATGCATCCCTCAGCTCGTCCTCGCATCGGGAAAGGCGCTCGTCGAAGCGGCTCATCGTCCGTGCCTCGCAATCTGCAATCGCTGGTGCCGAGAACTTGTCATATGCAAACAAGGGGTGTACAAATGCGCGCATGATTGTACCGCATGCGGCAGCACGGGTTCCCAGGAGCGACCAAGCGCGCGGGAGCCTACCGAGGCTCCATCCCCCGGCGGAACAGGTCGATCATGTGGAAGGTGAGCGTGCGGGTGTTGGGCACGTCCGCGAGCTCGTCGCGCGAGAGCCACGAGGCGCTGGCCAGCTCATCCTCGTCGATGCGAATCCTCCGCGATCCCTCGACGTCGCAGAAGTAGCCCAGAAGCAGGTTGCCGTCCATGCCCCAGGGCTGGCTGCCAACGTAGCGCACGTTGGTGGCGACAAGGCCGACCTCCTCGGCCACCTCGCGCACGACCGCCGCCTCGGGTGTCTCCCCCACCTCGACGTAGCCCGCGAGCAGGGCCACGCCCTTGTAGGCGCGACCGGCATAGCGGCTGCACACCAGGCGGTCGCCGTCCGTGAGGCCGATGATCACGCAGGGGTTGATGCGCGGGTAGACCACGTTGCCGCAAGCGCGGCAGGTCATGGCCCGCTCGGGCCCAAAGGGCTCCATGACGCTCCCGCACCGCCCGCAGAAGCGGTTATCGCGATACCACTGCCACAGGTGCGCCCCCACCGAGCAGGCAAAGCTCAGCCACTCCGGCTCGCGCACGCGCAGGAAGCGCAGGTCCTCGTAGGCAAAGCCGGGCACGTCCAGGCGCGCGCCGACGAGGCCCTCGTCTCCCTCGCCCAGCCACAGGTTGAAGCGCCTGTCGTCCACCGAGAAGAGAAAGCGCGTCTGACCGGCGCGACCAGGCGCGGCGAGCGTCGCCTGGTCCGCCGTGGGCAGCGAGACCGTGCCCTCAGCCCCCAGACAGACGAGCAGCTCGCGGCCACAGAAGGCCATCACCGAGTCACCTGGCGCAATGGCGCGCCGGTCGTAGGCAAGGCGGAGCTCGTGGGGCGCGATGTCCTGGATCATGGGGCTTCGGGGCTCCTAGGCGAGCATCCCGGCAAGCTCTTCGACACCCACGATCGTGGAGGCGTAGCACTTCCGGAAGGTGTCGATGGCACCCTCCTGCGTGCCCACGCCCAGGAAGGTGATGGTGGCGGGCTCCACGACCACCGTCTCGTAGTTGCGATAGTAGGCGTCCGCCAGCGTGTGGGCGACGCAGATGTTGGTGTCGCAGCCCACGACGACGAGCGTATCCACGCCCAGCTCGCGAAGGGTGAGGTCAAGATCGGTGCCAAAGAAGCCCGAGTAACGGCGCTTGGTGACGATGAGGTCTGTGTCTGCCACCGTCACCTCAGGGAAGATGCGGGTGCGACCGACGATGCCATGCTCGCCCCAGAGCTCGAGCTCATGGTCGAGGCCCGGGACGTGGGCGTCGTTGGAGAAGATGACGGGCAAGCCCGCCTCGTGGGCGAGGTCGACCACGCGCGCCACGTTGGCACGGAAGGCCGCCATCTCGGGGCTCAGCTCGTTGTCGTAGACGGTGTCATCTCCCTCGGCCACCGAGTCGATGGCATCGACGACGAGAAGTGCGGTCGTGCTCTTGTCCAGGGCCATGATATCCCCCTTCGCTCGTTCTGCTACCTTGTGAGAGTGTACCCAACCGAAAGGCGGATGTCGTCATGGGAGCGTTCTTCGAGGAGTGCTACGACGTGGTGAGGCAGGTGCCCAAGGGCCGCGTGGCAACCTATGGCCAGGTGGCACGGCTCGTGGGGAGGCCCCGCAGCGCACGCTTCGTGGGCTTCGCCATGCATGGGAGCCCGGGCATGGCGGAGGGCGTCCCCTGCCATCGCATCGTCTTCCGCGACGGGTCGCTGGCGCCGGGCTTTGCCTTTGGCGGGCCCGAGGTCCAGCGCGAGATGCTCGAGGAGGAGGGCATCCCCTTCACGGCAGACGGCCGGGTTGACCTTGCCGCCTGCCAGTGGGAGGTATAAACGGCCGATTGCGCCAACGGGGAGATTGTGCCAAGGGGGACAGGCACCAATGGCACATTTTTCCAAAAATGTGCCATTGGTGCCTGTCCCCCTTGGCACAATCTCCCCGTTGGGAAGCTAGTCGCTGATGTCGGGGTCGAGCACCGTGAGGAAGTGGTAGTGCGGGAACCGCTCGGCCAACCTGGAAACGAACTCCTGGTAGACGGCATCGCGGTCCTCGGCGGCATAGCTCACCACGATGTCAAGCCGCACCGTCTTTGCCTCGTCGTCCACGTAGAGGCCGTGCGCCTCGAGGACGTCGTCGTCCCCCTCCACCAGCTCCTCAACGAAGCGGCGCATCTCGGCCACCTCGCCATGGTCGCCGGCGTTGGACGAGTAGACGCCCACAGTGTGGATGAGCACGCCCGTCTGCTGGAGGACGCGCATCTGTACCTCGCGCGCCATGCGGTCGATGTCACGGGCGCTCACCCCCTCGTCAACCTCCACGTGGACGCTGCCCTGCAGGCGCTGGGGGCCATAGTCGTTGAGGTTGAGGTCGTACGCGCCGCGGATCCCCTCGACAGAGCAGATGGACGTCTTGACGGCACGGGCGACGTCCGCGTCCACGCGCTCGCCGATGACCTTGTCGATGGCCTCGCGCAGGATCTCGTAGCCAGCCTTGATGATGACGAGCGAGATGACCGCGCCAAGCGGGGCCTCGAGACCGGGGCCACCCGCCATGTTGATACCTGCCGCCACGAGCGTCGAGGCCGAGATGACCGCGTCCATGGTCGCGTCCGTGCCGGAGGCGACGAGCGAGTCGGACCCCAGGGCCTCTCCCCTGCCCTTGACGTAGCGGCCCAGCACGAGCTTTGCCACCACGGCGACAGCCACCACCACGAGGGTCGTGGCCTCGTAGCTGGCCGGCTCGGGATGGATGATGCGCCGCACGGACTCGCTGAGCGACGTGATGCCCGCCCACAGGACGATGACCGCGATGACGATGGTCGTCAGGTACTCCGCGCGGCCGTGCCCGTAGGGATGCTTGCGGTCTGCCCGACGGCTCGCGATGCGCGTGCCCACGATGGTGATGATCGAGGACAGCGCGTCGGAGAGGTTGTTGACCGCGTCGAGCACGATGGCGATCGAGTTGGAAAGCAGGCCAAAGACCGCCTTGAACGCGGCAAGCGCGACGTTGGCGACGATGCCCACGATGCTGGTGCGCACGATCTGCACGTCGCGGTCGGCGTCCTGGGATATGGCGTCCAGGATGGACTCGGTCTCGTTGGTCTCGTTAGAGCTCACATGTATCATCTTCCTTCGCAAAGCGTGCGAGAAGCGTCCAGAGAAGGCCGGCCAGCTGCGCGCCCTCCTCGGGCGAGAGCGGCACGACGCAGGCCATCTGGCCGGGAACGTGCGAGGCCGCCTCGCGCAGGGCACGGCCCTCGTCCGTGAGGCGCACCACCAGGCGGCGCTCGTCCTCGAGGCTCCGCTCGCGGGCGACGAGCCCCCGGGCCTCGAGCTTCTTGAGCAGCGGCGTCAACGTGCCGGAGTCCAGGAACAGGCGGTCGCCCAGCTCGCGCACGGAGATTCCGTCATGCTCCCAGAGGGCCATCATGCAGATGTACTGCGTGTAGGTGAGGCCCAGCTCCTCGAGGAGCGTCCCGTAACGGCGCACGATCTCCTTGGAGCAGGCGTAGAGCGGAAAGCACAGCTGGTTGTCGAGGCAAAGGGCAGCGGCCGCGTCGACGGCCGCGGCCCCCTGTGTTGCAAGGGACATTAGAGCAGCGCCTCCACGGCCTTCTCGACGTCCTTCATGTCCTGGGTGGGCTCGAAGCGGGCCACCACGTTGCCGTCGCGGTCGACCAGGAACTTGGTGAAGTTCCACTTGATGTAGGCCTTGTCGCCGTGCTCCTTGTTGACGCTGGCGATGACCGGCTTCATGGCCAGGGCCTTGAGGCCCTTCATGCCCTCGAAGGGCTTGGCGGTCGCGAGATCGACGAAGAGTGGGCTGGCGTTCTCGCCGTTGACCTCGATCTTCTTGAACTGGGTGAAGTCGGTGCCAAACTTGAGGGTGCAGAACTCGTGGATCTCCTCGTCGGTGCCGGGGGCCTGGTTGGCGAACTGGTTGCAGGGGAAGTCGAGAATCTCGAAGCCCTGCTCGCGGTACTTGGCATAGAGGGCCTCGAGGTCCTCGTACTGGGGCGTGAAGCCGCAGCCGGTGGCGGTGTTGACGATGAGGGTGACCTTGCCGGCGTACTCCTGCAGGGAGACCTCGGAGCCGTCACGGGCGATGACCTTGTGGTCGTAGATGGACATGATGTCCCCTTTCCTGACGCTCGTGCGTCCAATCGAATTGCTTACAATTCGATTGTACACAATTGTTTATTGCGGCACAAGCGTGCCGAGCGCCACAAACTCGTCTGCCGCTCAGAACACGAGGGTGTCGTGCCGGGGTACGAGCTCCTCGAGGCGCTGGCGACAGTGGCCGACGAACGCCTGGCCGTCGGGCGTGTCAAGCCCTCCCCTGCGGATGGAGCGTCGCATCATGCGGGTGTAGCCCACGATCATGGCCTTCTCGCGCACGTCCTCGACGTCAGCAGGCCCGTCGGCAAGGTACAGGCGCAGCGACTTGTCCCAGAACTCGCACGACGTCTCGAAGGGAATGCCCAGGAAGTTGGGGATGACGTCATGGTCGAGCTCGCCGTACCCCACGTACGCGTTGAACATGCTCGCCAGCTCGAACACGGGGTGGCCGTGGCAGAGCGTGTCCATGTCGATGAGCAGGCTCTCCCCGTTCTGCAGCATGACGTTCTTGATGTGATAGTCGCCGTGCATCATGTGCAGGTCTTCGGGTACGCCCTCGATGAGTCCGCACAGGCGCCCATAGAGCTCCTCGGGCAGGTATGCCTCGAGGTCGTGCGCCCAACCGACGGCGACGTCGCGCATGGAGGGCATGCTCTCCGGCTTGACGGTGGTCGAGTGGATGAGCTTGAGCAGCTCGACCGACATCCCCACGACCTCGTCGAGCCCCATCTCGCCGCGGGCGAGCAGCTTGGCGTAGCTCGTGGCGTTGAGCAGCTCGAACACCGAGCCATAGCCCTCGCCCACGCGCACGACGTCGTACGGGATGGCGGTGGGGATGCCCAGCACGAAGGCCGTGCGGGCGAGCTCGCGCTCGCGATGGATCTCGGGGAGCGCGTCGGGGTTGAGGTAGACCTTGACGATGGTGTCGGGGTCGATGCGATAGACCTTGCCGTTGGCGCCCTGGCCGATGGCCTCGCAGCCGTCCACCGAGATGACGCGATAGGCCTTGGTGATGTCGAGCATCTCGGTGAAGCCCGTCATGTCGAAGACCTCGTAGACCTCGCTGGAGACCTCGACGAGCCTGAGGTCCGCGGTCTCCTTGCGCAGGCGCAGGATGACGCGCAGGCCGGCCGACGATATGTACTCGAGCCTGCTGCAGTCGATCACGACGGGAAGTCCCGCGGCGGCCTCTCGGGCCTCCGTCACCTCGCGCTCGACCTCGGCGGCGTTGGACGAGTCGACATGCCCCTCGAGCCAGATGGTGAGCGTTCCGTCGTTGGTCCGGGCGTCAATGAGCCTCATGCCAGCTCCTCCTCGAAGACGATCCTCACGAGCCTGTCATACTCCTGCCAGGCCAGCTCGTCGCTCAGCTCGCTCGTGAGCTCAGCGATCGAGCTGTAGTACCAGGCCTGCTGCGCCGGGTCCTTCTGGTTGAAGTGCTCCCAGAGGGCGGCGCCGCGCTCGCGGTAGCTGCGCAGGAACGAGCGCATGTTGGAGAGCTTGTCCCCCAGCCAGATGATCTTCACCTCGCGGGACGACCGCGCGAGCAAGGCCAGCGACTCCTCCTTGCGCAGCCGCCATGTCTCGGACGCGGGGAGCTCGGGGCGCTTGTCCTCGGTCTCGGCCGCGACGAGCGCAGCAACCCGCCGCCCAAAGCGCTCCTCGATGTCGGCGAGGGTGCAGGGGGTGTCCTCGACCACGTCGTGGAGGACGGCGGCCGCCAGCAGCTCCTTGTCGGCGCTCATGGTCCCGACGATGGTCGCGACCTCGAGCGGGTGAAGAATGTAGGGAGAGCCTGCCGACTTGCGCACCATGCCCGCGTGGGCGTCGATGGCAAACCTCAGCGCGTCCTCGAAGATGTCCCGGTCCCTCTCCATGCAACTCCCTCAAATCTTGGAATCCTGCAGCGCCTTCTTGATGCGCAGGATGTTCTTGCCGTCGACGTACTCGTAGGTGACCTCGTCCATCGTGTGCTTGACGAGAAAGACGCCGAGCCCCCCGATTGGCCGGTCCTCGATGGAGAGGTGGATGTCGGGGTCGTCGGCGGCGAGCGGGTCGTAGGGCACGCCGTTGTCGATGAAGGTTATCACGACGGAGAGCGGCTCGTCATCGACCTCGACGCGGACGGTCGCCGGGCCAGTCTCGGGATTGTAGGCGTACAGGGCGATGTTGCCAAGCAGCTCGTCGATCGCGATGTCAATCTGGGTTCTGGCGCGCGGGGAGCATCCAAGGGCATCGAGCCGGTCGTTGACGAAGTCCGTGACCGGGGCGATGCTCTCGACCGTCGCCTCGACTGTCAGCTCCGCGGCCTCTCGCAGGGAGTCGGCCCTCGCATCGGGTTGCGGTCGGTCCTCAGGCATGGCGCACATGATCGAATCACCACCGTTTCGTAAAGGACGTGATGTTGCTGCCGTTCTCGTAGCGATACGAGAACTCGTCGGCGATCTGCCTGGTGAGGTCGAGCCCCAAGCTCGTATGGTCGCCGGCCTGCCTCACATGGGCGACGGGATCGAAGGGGACCCCCTCGTCGGCAATCTCCACCGTGATCCCCTGCGGCTGCGAACGATAGGTGTAGGAGACGCGCACGTGGCCGGGGTCATCGTCCGGTCGGTCCGGGTACGCGTAGTCGACGACGTTGACGAAGAGCTCCTCCATGCAGACGTCGACCTGGTTCTGGATGCGCACGGGGCAGACCCTGCGCGCCAGCTCCGCATGGACGAGGCCGAGCGCGCGGTCGAACTCCGAGACTCGTGCCACGAGGTCGATGGAGCCCGCTACCTCGGGGGCGACCCCATAGGCCACGCAGAGCATCGTTATGTCGTCCGCCTGCTCCGCACCGTCCGCATACCGTTCGAGGTCCTGGCGGACCGCGTCAATCAGGTCCTTGGGGCCCAGGTCCCCGCACAGGGACAGGAGCGCCTCCAGCCGCGCCTCGCCATAGAGCTCCTCCGCACGGTTCATGGCCTCGGTCACGCCATCGGTGTAGAGGAGCAGCTCGTCGCCCCCGCCGAGGTTGGTCGTGAAGGAGTGGTAACTGACCTCGTCGAACGCGCCGAGGAACATGCCCGACTTGTCGCGGAGCCACTCCCAGCTCCCCGAGCGGCGCACGAGCGGCGGGTTGTGGCCGGCATTGACGTACTCGAGGGACCCCGAGCGCCAGTCCAGGACCGCCGCGAACACGGTGACGAACATGCCCGCGTCGTTGCCGTGACACAGGCGCCAGTTTGCCGTGCCCACCGCCTCGACCAAGCTCATGCCGGACTGCATGCACGCCTCGATCTCGGTCTTGGCACCCATCATGAACAGGGCGGCGGGGATTCCCTTGCCCGAGACGTCGGCCATCACGATGCCCAGGCGGTCGCCGTCCATGAGGAAGAAGTCGTAGAAGTCGCCTCCCACCTCCTTGGCCGCGTTCATGGAGGCATAGATGTCGAAGCGGTCGATCTCGGGGAACGGCGGGAAGCTGCTGGGCAGCGCGCTCGCCTGGATGGCCTTGGCGGTCGCCAGCTCGCGGTCGACGCGCGCCGAGGCCTCGGCGATGCTTTCCTTGAGCGCCCCGACGGTGGAGTTGATGCCACGCGACAGGGAGGTGAACTCGCGGCTGTCATGCACGTCGACCACCTGGTCGAGGTCACCCTCGGTGATGCGGCCGAGGGTCTCGTTGGTCTCGTCGAAGCCGCGCACCACGACGCGGTCGAGCAGGCGCAGGGCCAACAGGTAGACGATGCCGAGGAGGACGGCGAAGACCGCAGATTCCACGACCATGCCGACCGTGCGCGTGTAGAAGACCTCGCTGCCGGGCAGGATGGCGGCGATCTGGTACTTCCCCACCCGCTGTAGACGCAGGTAGCTTATCTGCGTGGCCTTCATGTAGCTGATATCGGTCCCCACGCCCAGGTAGAACTCAATCGGCGCCCGGGTGTCGAACACTCCCTCGTCGAAGCCCTGGGCAAGGCCCGAGCCTATGACCTCGTCGAAGGCCCTGCCGACGAGCGACTCCTCGCTGGACGAGATGATGGTGCCGTCCTGGGCGATGATGCTCACGCCCGAGGTTCCCAGGGGTATGTCGGTCGCCAGGGACGACACGGAGTCGAGCAGGAGCTCCTCGTGCGAGGCATCACCGAGCCCGCCGCCCTCGGCGAGGCCCGTGATCCACCGGTCGCGCTCCACGAGCTGCCCGGCGAGGTAGTCGAGGTGGTCGTCGAGGGTGGTGTTGGCGCGCGCGATGCAGGCGACCGTTATCCCGGTGTAGCTGAGCGCGGCGATGATCATGAAGGCCAGCGCGAACACGACGGAGAGCCAGGTCTGGAACGTCTCGCGCAGGGACCGCTCGTACTCCTCGCTGGCCGAGGGCGAGTCGAGGAACGCCTTTGCCCCAATGCACGCCAGCGCCATGAGCACCGCGTCGAGCACGATCTGGTCGAGGATGCCCGGGTAGTTGGCTATCGCCTCGAACAGCTCGCGGGAGCCCTCGAGGCGCAGGGCCCAATAGATGGCGGACGTGCCCAGCTGGAACAACGTGGAGCAGAACCACGACCCCACGAGGCAGGCCACCGCGAGCCGCAGGTAGGTCCCGCGCTTGCCGCTTGTGGGCCGGGAGAGGACGTTATGGAACGCGACGCCCAACAAGAACCCGGTAAGGGTGAACAGCACGACCGAGTGGAAGGGCGAGGCGAAGAACTTCTCGTAGTAGTCGAGGGGCAGCAACGTGGCATGGGCCAGCGCGGCGACGCCCGCGACCAGGCCGAGCAGCGTGCCGGGGAGCGTGCCGTACATGAGCGCCCCCACCGCGATGGGCACGAGCGCCAGGAAGAGGCGTCTCGACCCAACGGCGACGAAGCCCAGCTGGGTGAAGATCATGGCGACGGTCGAGATGAGCAGCATCACGTATGCCATCGAGCGGGCCTGCGGATTGAGACCGGCCATGAGGCCGCCCCAGCGCAGGGCTCCCGGATTACCGCGCTCCTGGTCGCTATCTGTCACGAACGCCTCCCCCTCCCGAAAGCGCGATGGCGGAAGGTCGCTCATCGCTCGATGACGAAGACCTCGGAGAGGCCCGTCATGTCGAGGACGGAGAAGACGTCGTCATTTGGGCCGAGGAGCCGCATGCGACCGCCGCGCAGCTTGGTCTGCTTCTGGGCGATCACGAGGACCCGCAGGCCAGCCGACGAGACGAAGTCGACTTCCGAGAGGTCGATGTCGAGGTCGCGAACCTGCTCGTCGAGGCCGCGTATGGCCTCCTCGAGCTCAGGAGACGTCTGGACGGTGAGGTTGCCCTCGACGCGAATGGTCGCAGTGCCCCCGTCATGGGAGAGCGTGAGCCCCATGAGAACCCCCTATGCATGGGTGCCCGGCGGGCACGCCATCGAGATGTGGTGGCAGTGAGCCACATACGGACCACATCGTAACACGACACAACCCCGGGGCTGTCCCGCGAACTTTTCGAGCACAACCTCGTACGTATCCTGGACTGGGTTCTCACCAACTGGGAAAACGTCCTCGGGTTGTGTCCAATAGCGAGGCTGTGTCCGATAGCCCATCCTGCGCCACGGCCGACTCGAGCCAAAGATGAATCAGGGTCGCAAACGTTGTCTGTAGAGCCGCAATGCCCCCTACCGCACGGCGAACTGGCGGGCGACGTCGCCGGCAATGCGCCAGGGCAGCGGGCGCAGGGCACGGTCTGCCTCCTTGATGAGCTGCCTGATGGGCAGGCCCTGCGGGCAGTGGCCCTCGCACTTGCCGCAGCCCACGCACTGCCGGGCGAACGCCTTCTCCTTGCGCATCGACACCGTCTGCCAATACTCCTTGCGGCCAGCGGCCTTGCCCTCGGTGTACATCTGGTTGTAGCAGCGGAACAGGGCCGGGATGTCGACGCCCTTGGGGCAGGGCATGCAGTACCCGCAGCCCGTGCAGCCCACGCGCACCCGTGCGTTGATGGCCTCCTTCACGCGCTCGATCAACGCGAAGTCCTCTAGTCCCAGGTCTCCCGCTCGCGCCTCGCTCGCGACGCGGCAGTTCTCCTCGAGCATCTCGAGCGAGTTCATGCCGCTCAGGACGCAGGTGACGCCCGGCTGGTCCCAGAGCCACCGGAACGCGAGCTCGGCCGGCGTCCACCCGCGCGGGGAGGCCGCGATGGCCTGCTTTGCCTCCTGCGGCAGCAGGTCGACCAGCTTGCCGCCGCGCAGCGGCTCCATGATGATGACGGGCACGCCCCTCTCGGCGGCCGCCTCGAGGCCGCGCCTGCCGGCCTGGGCATGCTCGTCGAGGTAGTTGTACTGGATCTGGCAGAAGTCCCAGTCGTAGGAGGCGAGCGTCGCAAGGAAGCCCTCGGTGCCGCCGTGATACGAGAAGCCCAGCTGGCCAATCTGACCGGCGGCCTTTCCCTCGGCCACCCACTCGTCGAGGCCGATCGCCTCGAGGGCCTCGACCTGGGCGGGGTCGGTGATCATGTGCATGAGGTAGTAGTCGATGTGGTCCGTCCTGAGGCGGGAGAGCTCATCCTCGAAGACCCGGTCCATCTGCGCGCGCGAGCGGACCATGTACTGCGGCAGCTTGGTGGCGATGCGGACGCGCTCGCGCAGCCCCGTCTCCTCGAGGATCCGGCCCAGCACCTCCTCGGAGCCCGGGTAGGTGTAGGCGGGGTCGAAGTAGTTGACCCCC
>SUUD01000011.1 GCA_015062715.1 Olsenella sp.
TAAGTGCGATCGGACACAACCCGCGCGTGGCCTGGGGGGGGGATTATCGGACACAACCTGAATAACGGACACAACCCAAACACGTTTGCCCTGTTGGTAAAAACCTAAATCGGAATACATCCGAGGTTGTGTCCGAAAGCTGCTCGGGGTGTCCCAAGGTTGTGCCCGAAAACGAAAGAGCGGAATGGGCGTGCTCCCGTCGCTTACCGCATAGTGGGCCACGTTCACGCTTGGCCCCGCACAAACGTTGGCCCGCGCTCATGAACAGACGCCGGGCCCCGCAGGACCCGGCGCCGCAACGCTTGCGTATGTCGCGGGCCCCTAGCCCAGGGTCATGCCACCGTCGCACAGGATGTTGGAGCCGTTGATGATGGCCGCGTCGTCGCTGGCGAGGAACGCGAAGACGGCCGCGATCTCGGACGGCTCGGCCGGACGGCCCAGGGGCCCCAGCGTCACGTTGGCCATGGGGTCCTCGTAGCCCTCGGCGCGGTAGTCGTCCAGCGCCTTCTGGAACATGGCGGTGTTGACCCAGCCCGGCGCCACGGAGTTCACGCGCACGCCGTCGTAGCCGGCCTCGTTGGCGATGTTCTTGGTGAGGCCGCGGACCGCCCACTTGGACGAGCCGTACGCGCTCTCGCCGGCATAGCCGAACATGCCGCTCACGCTCGAGGTGTTGGTGATGGCGCCGCTCTTCTGCGCCTTCATGATGGGGAGCACGTACTTGATCATGCGGACGGTGCCGAAGACGTTGATGTCGTAGACCATCTTCCACTCGTCGAGGGGCTTCTCCTCCATGTCCATCTGGTCGCCGCCGTTGCCCGCGATGTTGTTGAGCACGTCGATGCGGCCCCACGCGTCCATGACCGCGTCGACGACGGCCTTGACGGCCTCCTCGTCGGTGATGTCGAGCCCAAAGCTCAGCACGCGGTCGCGGTCCATGCCAAACGCGTCGATGGCCGTATCGACCCACTCCTGCTTGAGGTCGAGCATGGCGACCTTGGCGCCCTCGTCGTAGAAGCGCTTGGCGACGGCCTTGCCGATGCCGCCCGCGGCGCCCGTGGTGATGACGACCTTGTCGATGAAACGCTGCTCCATTCGAGCCGCCTCCGTTCATGGCGAAGGGGCCGGCATGCGGCCGGCCCCGTCCTGCTGCCTACCTGAACCCGACTACCTTACCACGCACCGGAGTAGCCCAGCGTGACGGCGCTCGACTGGGCGCCGGTGACCATGCACTCGTCGATGGTCTGGCCCTTGAGGATGCCCACGATGAAGCCGGCGATGAACGAGTCGCCCGCGCCCATGGTGTCCACGACCTCGCATTTCACGATGTCACCCTTGTGGAACTCGGTGCCATCATAGGCCAAGCTGCCGTTCTCGCCCAGGGTCACGATGACGGCCTTGGGGCCCTTGGCCTGCTTCTCCTTCATGAAGGCGCGGACCTCGTCGTTGTCGTCGCTCTCGAGGCCGAAGAAGGCGTAGTCGACGTAGGCCAGCGTGGCGTCGACCATGGGGTCCTGCGGCTGGTCGGAGTAGTCGAAGACCACGGTGATGCCGCGGTCGTGGATGTCCTTGAGGCGGTCGTCGCAGTGGCCCCAGATGCCGCTCACGAAGAGATCCTGGCCGCAGATGAACTCGACGTCCTCGTCGGAGAGCTTGAAGTTCTCCATGACGCCCTCGATGTAGTCGCCGAAGACGCGGTTGCCGTTGACGATCTCGACCTTGGTGACGGCCGTGTCACCATGCTCAACGTGCAGGTGCGAGATGTCCACGCCCTTCTCGGTGAGGGCGTCGGCCATGCGCTTGCCCCACTGGTCGTCGCCCACCACGCTGGTGAACGAGGCGTCGAGGCCCATCCTGCGGAGGTAGACGGCCACGTTGACGGGGTTGCCGCCCGGGTAGCTCTGGCCCTCCTTCTCGTAGACGTCGACGCAGTTGTCGCCTGCTGCCGCAACCTTCATGCCTGCTCCTCTCGTCTGGTCGAGCATTTCCAGTGACTGGATAACTTAGCGCCAATCTTATACCAATTTCAAGAACCAGTCCCATAGCATACGCCCATCGGTCGCAAATGGCCGTTGGCGGGACGGATGACGACCCTGCCCCGCAATTCCCGCCTCCTGCGGATAAGATGCTATATAAGTTGAGCACATTTCCATACCGGTTTGACCGCGCGCCAGAGGCGGCAGAAGGGGAGGACCCCATGAAGAAGGCAGCAGGCATCGGCGACAACTGCATCGACGACTACACCAACATCGGCCGCCGCTACCCGACGGGCAACGTGGTGGACACGGGCGTCAACATGGCCAAGCTTGGCATTCCCGTCTCGATCATCTCGACCACCGGCTCCGACGAGAACGGCAAATGGATGATCGACGCCCTCACCAAGGAGGGCCTGGACCTCAGCCACTTCAAGGTCGCCGAGGGCAAGACCGCCATCACCTACATGACGCTCGACGAGAACGACCGCGTGCACGGCGAGTACGAGGAGGGCGTGCTGGAGAACATCGTCTTCGACGAGGAGGACATCCGCTTCGCCGCCGAGCACGACCTGGTCTTCACCGCCTTCTGGGGCAAGGCCGAGCACGTCATGGGCAAGATCCACGACCTGGGCGCCACGACCGCGTTCGACTACGCCACCTCCAACGACGAGCGTCTCCCGGACATGCTCGAGGTCACGCGTGGCGCCATCGACTACGGCTTCTTCTCGTACAAGGGCGTCGGCTCGCGCAACAACCCCGAGGCCCGCGCCTTCCTCAAGGACAAGGTCGAGAACTACGGCATGAAGGTCGCCGTCGCCACCTTTGGCGAGGAGGGCTCGCTCGCCTATGACGGCAAGGTCTTCTACGAGGGCGGCATCGTGCCGCAGGCATGCGTGGTCAACACCGTTGGCGCGGGCGACTCGTTCATCGCGGGCTTCCTTGCGGGCGTCCTCAAAGGCAGGGACATCTCGGGCTGCCTGCGCGACGGCGCCCGTGTCGCCTCGAAGGTCGTGGGCGTCTTCGAGCCCTGGGTCATGGAGGACTAGCGCGGCCACGCACGGGCATCACGCGCGCGAGCGCAGCAGATAACGGCAGCAAGCATCGGACGAAAGGAACCCGACATGGCAATGAAGATCGGCATGTTCACCTCTGGCTACCAGCGCAACCCGCTCGAGGACATCTTCGAGGACGCCGCCCGCTTTGGCTACGACTACATCGAGCTGTGGGGCGGTCGCCCGCACGCCTACGCGCCCGACCTGCTCGCCGGCGAGATCGACGAGGTCAAGCGCCTCGAGAAGAAGTACGGCGTGCCCATCACGGGCTGGTGCCCCGAGCACAACGGCTATCCCTACAACTTCATGATCGGCTCCGAGCGCCAGCGCGAGGACGCGGTGCGCTACCTCAAGCTGTGCCTGGACGCGGGCAAGGAGCTCGGCAGCGACTACATGCTCATCTCGCCTGCCCACGCCGGCTATGACACCAAGCCGGCCGAGATCCGCGATCGTCTCTACCGCACCTGCGAGGAGCTGGCCGCCTATGCCGAGAACGTGGGCGTGCGCATCGTCATCGAGCCTCTCACCACGATGGAGTCCAACGTCTTCAAGAGCGCCAACGACCTGCTCGACCTCTTCGAGCACGTCGACTCCGACTACCTCATGGCCATGTGCGACATCGTCCCGCCGTTCCAGCAGCAGGAGCAGATCACGAGCTACTTCAACAAGCTGGGCGACAAGCTGTACCACCTGCACATCATCGACTCCAACGGCGTCGACGACTCGCACGTCATGCCGGGGGAGGGCGTCCTGCCCATGCCGGAGCTCATGAAGGAGATCCAGGACTACTACCACTACGACCGCACCGCCACGATCGAGCTGGTCACCGGCTACATCAACGAGCCGCGCCTCTACGCCAAGCGCGCCATCAACAACGTCAAGGCCATGCTCGAGGCCTAAACCCTCCGCAGGGAGAATTCCCCAAGAGGGGAGTGCCCCCTCTTGGGGAATCTGAAAGAAGGTGACGCCCCATGTTCATCGACATCCACGTCCTCCCGGCCTTCTACGAGCCGATCAACGGGGACGAGCGCAAGGAGGAGCTGCGCCACGAGGCCCTCGACATCCACCTCAACGGCATCGCCAAGATCCAGCACATCAAGAACCAGATGAAGTGCGCGGGCCTCGACAAGATGGCGCTGCTCGCCCAGGACTACACCTCCGAGCTGGGAGAGCCCGTGGTCTCGAACGACGAGGTCCGCACGCTGGTCGACTGCGAGCCCGACCGCTTCATCGGCATCGCGAGCGTCGACCCCAAGTGCGAGGGCGCTGCCGACGAGCTCGAGCGCGCCTTTGCCGACCTGCACCTCAAGGGGCTCCACCTGCACCTGGGGCGCAGCCACCTGTGGCCCCTCGACGAGCGCCTCATGCGCCTCTACGACATCTGCGAGGCCTACGACAGGCCCGTCATCTTCAACGCGGGCATGTCCTGGGAGCCCAACTCGCTGGCCAAGTACGGACGCCCGGTTGAGTATGAGGAGCTGGCCGCCACCAGGCCCAACCTCCGCATGTGCCTCTCGCGCTTTGGCTGGCCCTGGGCCGAGGAGTGCGCCATGCTCATGGTCAAGTACAGAAACGTCTACACCGACACGGGCATCCTGTACTTCGACAACGCGCGCGAGTTCTTCGACCGGCTCTTCAAGCATGAGGTGGCGCTCACCTGGGTGGACCGGAGCCTGCGCCACCAGGTCATGTTCGGCAGCAACAACCCGCGCTTCGAGCAGATCCGCATGGCACAGGCCCTCGACGGGCTGGGGCTGCGCGAGAGCACCGTCGAGCTCATCAAGGGGACCAACGCCATCGAGTTCCTCGGCGGACTGGACTAGGGGGCGCGCCATGATCAAGACCACGAAGCTCAACTTCCTCACCGACGAGTACAACCAGTACTTCATCATCACCGACGAGGTCGAGAGGGCCGTCGAGGAAAGCGGCGTGACCGAGGGCATCGTCACGGTCATCACCCGCCACACCACGACGGGCATCACCACCAACGAGGCGCTCGAGTGCCTGGAGAGCGACATCAAGGAGTTCCTCGCCCGCCTGGCGCCGGAGGACCACCCCTATGCCCACGCGCGCATGCTCAAGGACTACGGGTCGACCGCGGGCAACCCCACCGGTCACATCAAGAGCCTCATCATGGGCAGCCACGTCCACTTCCTCGTGCACGAGGGCAAGGTGGACAAGGGCGGCGCCCAAGACGTGTACTTCTGCGAGTTCGACGGCCCCTCCTCGCGCACCATCATGATCCAGGTGATGGGGGAGTAGGGACGCATCAGGGGCTGGCGTGGGTCATGTCGGTCCCATACGGGCGAGTCATGAGCGCAGCGAATGAGCGAGCGCAGCGAGCGCCGAGCCCGGGGGACCGACATGACCCACGTGCTAGGCCTTGGTCCCCTCTACCTCGGTGCCGACAAGCTCGAAAAATTGGTCTGAAATAGGACGCATCACATCCACAAGTTGCTAGAATTGGTATATGCCAAATACCATCTAACCAACCACTGGGGATGTGGTGCCTATGAAGAGAAAGCATCCGATGAGTTCTCGGGACTTCGCAACCGAGCTTGTCGAGAGCTACATCGTCGACAACGACCTGCAGCCAGACGACAGGCTCCCCTCCGAGCGCGACATGTGCGCCATGTGGGACCTCAACCGGACCACGCTGCGCAACGCCATCCAGCGCCTGGTCGATGACGGCGTGCTGTACTGCCGCATGGGCTCGGGCACCTTTGTCGCGCGTCCCAAGTTCATCCGCAACCTGCAGGACGTCGACGGCTTCAGCGACGCGGTCCGCAAGAGCGGGCGCGTGCCGGGGTCCCAGCTGGTCTACGCCGAGACCCAGGAGGCCGACAAGGTTGCCATGCGCAACCTGCACGTGCCCCTGGGGACCCAGGTCTTCGCCCTCAAGCGCGTCCGGACCATCGATGGCGAGCCCTGCTCCGTCGAGACGACCATCGTCAACATGACGCATTGCAAGGGGCTCGAGTCGCATGACTTTGGCAGCGAGTCCCTCTTCTCGGTGCTGCGCAGCGAATATGGCATCCACGCCATCAGCGGCGACGAGCGCATATCGGTGACCACCGTCGATGCCTCCGAGGCCGAGCTGCTCGGGGTCGAGGAGGGCCACGCCGCGTTCTTCAAGTCCGGGCTCATGGTCGACGAGTCGGGCGAGCCGGTCGAGTACTACAAGACCGTGTCGCTCTCCGAACACGTGCGCTACGCGACCGAGCTGAGGGCAAGGTGACCAACATGGCAAAGATTGACTACAAGTCGCCCATCTACCTGCAGCTCCGCGAGGTCGTCCGCAACAAGATCGAGGAGGGCGAGTACGCGCCGGGCACGGCGATCCCCTCCGAGAACGAGCTGTCCGAGATGTATGGCGTCAACCGACTCACCGTTCGCAACGCCGTCGACGCCCTCGTGAACGAGGGCCTGCTCAAGCGCATCCAGGGCAAGGGCGCCTTTGTGGTGGGTGACCGCATGGAGCGCGACCTCGACTCGCTGTCGGGCTTCCGCCAGACCATCCACGAGCGCGACGCCGAGCCGGGAACCAAGATCCTGGCCAAGACGCGCCGCAAGGCCGGCCGCAAGTACGCGCGCATCTTCGGCATAGACGAGGACGAGGACATCTTCTACATCAGGCGCCTCAACTCCGCCAACGGGGAGCCCATCTCCATCGAGCACACCTTCGTCCCCACCTCCAAGGTCCCCAAGCTCGACGGCATCGACCTGGGCGTCTTTAGCCTCTACGAAGTCTATGGCTTCTACGGGGTGAGCCCGGTCAGGGCATGGCAGACCCTCGACCTCGTGTCGCTCGAGGCGCGCGACGCACGCATGCTCGACATCGACCCGGGGCAGGCGGTGCTTCTGTTCACCTGCTACACCTACGACAAGGACGACGACGTGATTGAGTTCACGCGTTCCTACACGCGTGGCGACAAGTGCAGCTTCACCGTTCGCAACAGGAGCTAGCGCTCGCGCGCGGCTCGCGTGCCCGCATGGGCGCGGGGAAGGAGACCAACAGCATGGCAGCGTACTTCATGGGAATCGACACCGGCACCTCCGAGACCAAGGGCGTCCTCATCGACGCCGACGCCAACATCGTGGCCCAGGCCTTCGCGACCCACGAGGCCATGAACCCGTTCCCCAACGCCTTCGAGTATGACGCCGAGAAGGACTGGTGGGGCGACTTCTGCAAGGTCTCCCGCGAGCTCATCGCCACAAGCGGCGTCGACCCGCATGACATCAAGGCCGTGACCACGAGCGCCCTCGGCCTGTGCTGCGTCGCCGTCGACGAGAGGTGCGTGCCCACGCGCTACGCCATCTCGTATGGCATCGACGGCCGCGCCGAGAAGCAGATGCGCGACCTCGAGGAGGAGTGGGGCCAGGAGTTCATCGACCGCGTCTTCGGCCGCCCGCTCTGCTCGTCTGACGTGCCGCCCAAGATTCGCTGGATCCAGGAGATGGACCCCGAGGCCTACGCCCGCACGGCCAAGTTCATCAACAGCTCGACCTACATCACCGCCAAGCTCACGGGCGAGTACTGGATCGACACCTTCCTGGGCATGGCCGGCGGCTTCAAGCCCCTCTACGGCGAGGACGGCAACCCCACCGAGGAGACCTGCAAGGGCATCTGCCGTCCCGACCAGCTGGCCCGCATCGCCGAGGAGACCGACGTCATTGGCTACGTGACGGCCCAGGCCGCCGCCGAGACAGGCCTCGCCGAGGGCACGCCCGTCACGCCCGGAGGCGACGACTCCGCCTGCGAGGCCATCTCCTGCGGCATTGGCAAGCAGGGCGACCTCATGCTCCAGTTTGGGTCGACCATTTACATGTTCCTGCTGACCGACCACCTGGTCATGGACCCGCGCGTCTGGCACGAGGAGTTCATCATCCCCGGCACCTGCGACGTCTCCGGCGCCACCAACACCGCCGGCAGCATGACCAAGTGGCTGCGCGACACCATGTTCCAGGACCTCGTCGCCGCCGAGGAGGCCGGTGGCGAGAACGCCTACTCCGCGATGGCGAGGCTTGCAGCCGAGGTGCCCGTGGGCTCCAACGGCCTTGTCTGCCTGCCCTACTTCGCCGGCGAGCGCACGCCCATCGACGACCCCAACGCCCGCGGCGCCTTCATCGGCCTCACCATCGGCCACACGCGCGAGGACATGCTGCGCGCCGGCCTGGAGGGCGTGGCCTACTCCATCAACCAGCACTTCCGCATCTTCGAGGAGGACGGCGTGCCCATCGGGCGCGTGCTGGTCGCCGGCGGTGGCACCAAGAACGAGGCCTGGATGCAGATCGTGGCCGACGTTACCGGCAAGACGCTCCTCGTGCCCGAGGTCACCATCGGCGCCTCCTACGGCGATGCCATGATGGCCGCCATCGCCGCGGGCTACTGGAAGGACTTCGACGAGCTCGCGTCCAAGGTCAAGATCGCCAAGACCTACGAGCCCAACGCCGAGAACCACGAGGCCTACAAGAAGTACCAGGCCATCTTCGACGAGCTCTACCCAGCGACCAAGGAGCTCGTGCACAGGCTGTAAGTCTCCGGGGTTGTGGCAAAGCACGAGGCTCCGCGCTCGCTGCGCTCGCTCACGGGCTAAGCCCGTGAGTCGCCTCTTAGCTTTGCCACAACCCCAAACCGCATCGTCTGGCCATCTTGACGAGGGGCTCGGCAATGATGGCCTGGCTTGTGGGCCTCGTGACGTTCTCTACGACCAATGGGGGGCTGTGATGTTTACTGGGTCGATTTGGTCTGACAGCATGAGGATGACCACGCGCGTCAACGTGATCCTGCCCGATCTCTCGGGTGACTGCGATCCCCTGCAGACCGACGAGCTCTACGTCATGTACCTCCTGCACGGCCTCTCGGCCAACGCCGACGAGTGGCCGCGCTTCACCAACATCGAGTACCTGGCCAAGAAGTACAACGTCGCCTTCGTCATGCCCGAGGTCGACCGCAGCTTCTACACCGACATGGCCGGAGGCATCCCGTACTTCAGGTACGTGTCGCAGGACCTCCCGGCCTTCGTGAACGAGTGGTTCCGCCTGCCGTGCGACCGCGAGCACACCCTCGTCGCCGGCGAGAGCATGGGCGGCTACGGCGCCTGCAAGGTGGGCCTCACCTTCCCCGAGCGCTTTGGCGGCATCGCCACGCTCTCTGGCGCGCTCGACATCGGCGACTTCGGCCGCATGTGCGCGGACGGGACCTTCCCCGACATGCCCAGGCGTGAGTTCGACCTCATGTACGGTGGGGGAGAGGTCCCGCCCGAGGACGACGTGTTCGCGCTGCTCGAGAAGGCGACCGCGCGTCCCGACCGGCCGCGCCTGTGCCAGTTCTGCGGCAAGCAGGACTTCCTGCTCGAGACCAACCGCCGCTTCGACGCGCGTGCGACCGAGCTTGGTTACGACCACCTCTACCTGGAGTGGGAGGGCGACCACGAGTGGCGCTTCTGGCAGGTGGCCATCCAGCGCGCCCTCCAGTGGTTCCTCGGCTTCGACATGGAGTCGACGCCCATCTGGTAGCGATACGGACGTGGCGCCCCTCAGCTGTCCCAGAGACGCCCAACGGCGGTATCCGCCGTTGGGCGTCTCTGGGACAGCCTCCCGGCAGTCTCGCCGCTGACAGGTGCCAAGGTTTCATATGCGTAACTAATCAAAAATGTCATTGACAAAGACGTTTCATAACATCATCTTTGTAATATGACGTCATATTACGTAGTGCGATGACGTCCCACGGTACAGTCCGACAGCAAGGAGATGGTTATGAAACAAGAGCACGTCGACCAGATCGCAGCCGCCGTCGCGGCGGTTCGCGAGCGTAAGGAGAACGGCGGCATCGACAACTTCTACTTTGTCGCCTGCGGTGGTTCCCAGGCGTCCATGATGCCCATCCAGTACATGTTCGACCGTGAGATCTGCATCCCGTCCGCCATCTACAACTCCAACGAGTTCAACTATGGCACGCCCAAGGCCTTCGGCGAGCGCTCCGTCGTCGTCACCATCTCCCACTCGGGAACTACCCCGGAGACCGTCGCGGCCGCCCAGAAGGCGACTGACGCCGGCGCCGTCTCCATCTGCCTCACCAACGTGGAGGACTCCCCGCTGTGGCAGGCCGCGGCCAACCCCATCCACTATGACCACGGCAAGGACGCCGAGGAGTCCGACAAGTCGGGCACCGTCCTGCTCAAGCTGGCCTTCTCTATCCTTGCGGTCGTCGACGAGGCCGCCGCTGAGCGGTGGGAGGGCGCCGTCGCCGCCCTCGACGGCATCAAGGACATGAAGGCCGCCGCCGTCGAGGCCTATCGCGAGCGCGTCGAGGCCTGGGCCACCGCGAACAAGCGCGCCGAGGTCATCTACACCATGGGCTCCGGCGTCAACTACGGCGAGGCCTACTCGCTGGCCATCTGCCTCTTCATGGAGATGCAGTGGATCAACTCCAGCAGCATCCACTCCGGCGAGTACTTCCACGGCCCGTTCGAGATCACCGACTTCGACGTGCCCTTTGTCATGTTCATGTCCTGTGGCGCCACCCGCTTCCTGGACGAGCGCGCCCTGGCCTTCGCGCAGAAGTTCTCCGACGACGTCCTGGTCATCGACGAGGCCGACTTCGACTTCTGCGGCGCCGACGAGTCGGTCCGCGAGTACCTCGCCCCCGAGGTCCTGGGCGCCGTGGTCCGCACCATGGTCGACAAGCTCGCGCACGATCGCGGCCACGACCTGGGCGTCCGCCGCTACATGTGGCAGATGGAGTACTAGTCCCCCTTCCCGTTGACGACTCGGACCCCAGAAAGGGGGTTGTGCCAGCAATGAGGCTCGTTTCCCTTGGTGACAACGTCTGCGACTGCTATCTCGACGAGGGGACCTTCTATCCGGGCGGACAGGCCGTGAACGTCGCGGTCGACGCAAGGAGGTCCGGTGCTGAGCGCAGTGCCTACCTGGGAGTCCTTGGCGATGACGACCGCGCCACCTACCTTCGCGCCTGTCTCGCCAAGGAGGGAGTCGAGCTCGACCGGGCCCGTTGCGCCCACGGAGCGACCGCCTCTCCCGGGGTCCGTCTCGTCAACGGTGACCGCCAGTTCTTTGCGGGGGCCCGCGACACGGTCGCGCACCTGCTGGGGCTGCGCATCGCCCGCGAGGACCTGGAGTACCTCTCCGAGTTCGACGTGTGCCACACCACCAACGAGGCCGGCATCGATCACGAGCTGGCCCGCATCCACCAGGCAGTGACCGTCTCCTACGACTTCTCGGTCTACTTCGACGACGAGGTCCTGGAGCGGGTCTGCCCCAACGTCGACATCGCGTTCTTCTCGGCGGCGGAGATGCCCGCCACCGGGATCGGCGCCCTGATCGAGAAGGCCCATGCCCACGGCTGCAAGGTCGTCGTGGTGACCAGGGGAGAGGAGGGGAGCGTGTGCTCGGATGGGACCACCGTCCATGAGCAGGGCATCTGCCCCGTCGACGCCATCGACACGATGGGCGCCGGGGACAGCTTTGCGGCAGCGTTCCTCGTCCGCTACCTCGACACCCACGACGTCCCCCAGTCGATGGCGTTTGCCGCCGAACGTGCCGCGCAGACCTGCACGCTGCGAGGCGCCTTTGGGTACGGCAGGGCCATCTAGGCACGTCAGCACGGCACGTAAGGCAAGTTCTGCAACAGGCAAAGCAAGAAAAGAAGGGGAGAAAGCATGAACATCAAGTTTGTCGACACCATGTCCCGTCGCAACTTCGTCAAGGTTGCGGGCGCCACCGGCCTTGCCGCCACGCTCGCCGCCTGTGGTGGCTCCGAGGAGCCCGCCGCCGAGGGCGACGCTGCCGAGGAGGGTGCCGAGGGGGGCGCCGAGGCTCCTGCGGAGGGCGTCACCTACACCATCGGCATCCCGACCGCCCCGGCGTCACTCGACCCCATCGTGGCCGGTGACGGCGTCTCCATGCAGATCATCTCGAACTGCATCGAGGGCCTGTTCGTCAAGGACGACAACGCCCAGATCCAGCCCGGCATGTGCGAGAGCTACGAGGTCGACGACGAGAACGTCACCTGGACCTTCCACCTGCGTGACCAGAACTGGTCCAACGGCGACCCCGTGACCTCGCACGACTTCCTGTACGCCTGGCAGCGCAGCGCCCTCGGCGACAACGGCGGCGTTGACTTCCAGTACCAGCTGTCCCTGTGCTCCTTCACCAACGTCGACGCGGTCATCGCCGGCGAGATGGACGTGAGCGAGCTTGGCGTCGAGTGCCCCGACGACAAGACCATCATCTGCCACCTCGACCACCCCGTCGCGTTCCTCCTCGACCTCCTCGCGTTCACCCCGTTCGCGCCCATCCAGCAGAAGTACCGCGAGGAGAAGGGCGACCAGTTCGCGCTCTCCGCTGACGACCTGCTCTACAACGGCGCCTACATCCTCTCCGAGTGGGACACCGCCGGCAGCCAGATTGTCATGACCAAGAACCCGGACTACTGGGATGCCGCCAACGTGCAGATCGACACGGTGATCGAGCAGGTCATCACCGACACCCAGCAGGCCATCATGAACTACCAGTCCGGTACCGTCGACTACATCGAGCTCACCGGCGACCTCGTGCAGCAGTACGAGGGCGAGGAGGGCTTCAAGGCCAACCCCGGCATCTGGGTGTACTACCTCATGATGAACACCGAGAGGCCCGGCATGGACACCACCGACTTCCAGAAGGCCATCGCCTACGGCATCGACCGCCCGGACATCTGCGACAACATCCTCAAGGACGGCTCCACCCCCGCCTACCAGCTCACCATGGTCGGCCTGGCCACCAACGAGGCCGGCGAGGACTTCGCCACCGTCTCCGACCAGTACTACGAGTTCGACGAGGCCACCGCGAAGGACTACTGGGCCAAGGCCATCACCGAGACCGACGCCCGCTCCTTCACCATCCTCTATGACGAGGAGAAGGAGTTCGCCAAGACTACCTGCTCCTACATCAAGGACAAGCTCGAGAAGATGCTCGAGGGCCTGACCATCAACCTGGAGTCCACGCCCAAGAAGAACCGCATCGACCGTGAGGGCCAGGGCGACTTCGACGTCATCTTCCATGGCTGGGGCCCCGACTACGCCGACCCGACCGCGATTCTGGCCATGTACAACTCCAACGACCCCTCCAACTACAGCCGTTGGGCCAACGAGGAGTTCGACAACCTCTACCGCGAGGCCAACACCACGCTTGCCGGCGACGCTGACGCCCGCTGGGACAACCTGCTGAGGTGCAACTCGATCGCGACCGACCTCTCTGGCTGCATCCCCCTGTACCAGTCTGGTGCTGCCACCATCACCCGTCCCGGCGTGGAGGGCATGACCGCCCACCTCACCGGTGTCGGCTGCTACCTCAAGTTCGTCACCAAGGCCTAGCACCGCGCTGACCGACCAGGAGGCCGACCATGGACAAGACTACGTCCGCACCGGGCGAGAAGAGGGAGGGGAGGGGGATCAAGCTGAACGGCATGACGCGCTACGTCCTGCGGCGCATCCTGATCGCGGCCATCACGCTGTTCGTGATCATGTTCATCCTGTTCATGCTCCTGTCCCTCATGCCCGGCTCGCCCTTCAACAACGAGGAGAAGCTCTCCCCGGACCAGCTCGCCGCGCTGAGAGCCCATTATGGGCTTGACAAGCCGGTCATCCAGCGGTTCCTCATCTACATGTGGAACATGCTGCACGGGGACTTCGGCGTCTCGTACAACATCCAGCAGAACATGCCCATCAACCGCATGGTTGGGGCGCGCCTCCCGGTGACGCTCGGCATTGGTCTGGAGGCGGGCATCCTCGGAGCCGTGGTCGGCCTCGTCCTGGGCATCGTCGCCGCGCTCAAGCAGCGCACCTTCCTCGACGCGGGGGCGACGCTCATATCGACCCTGGGCGTCAGCCTCCCGTCGTTCGTCTTCGCGCTGGCGCTCTCGTACTTCCTGGGCTTCAAGCTGCAGCTCTTTCCGCTGCTCTATGACACCAACCGGCCGTTCCTGTCATCGGTCATGCCGGTCATAGCCCTGTCCATGTTCATGCTGGCGAGCGTCCAGCGCTATACCCGCTCCGAGATGGTGAGCATCCTCGAGTCCGACTTCATGCTCCTGGCCCGCTCCAAGGGCATCTCGAAGTTCAAGCTCATCGCCCGTCATGCCATCCGCAACACCCTGATCAGCGTCGTGACGGTCATGGTACCCATGCTCGTCAGCCTCATGTCGGGCTCGCTCGTCATGGAGAAGATCTTCTCCATCCCCGGCCTGGGCAGCCTTTACATCACGGCGATCCAGTCGAACGACTACAACGTGGTCCTCGCGATCAGCTTCGTGTACAGCGTCATATTCATCCTCGCGATGCTCATGGTCGACCTCCTCTACGTGATCATCGACCCGCGCATCCGTATCACCGGAGAGAGGGGGTAGCCGTGGACGCCACCACCATGGCCGCAGGCGACGAGGAGCTGTTTCGCCCCGCGTCCGACGCCCACCAGGCGTCCGCAGAGCGCGAGTACGCCAACTACTCCTACGTCCGCGAGACCATCACCCGGTTCTTCCAGAACAAGAGCGCCGCGATCAGCCTGCTCATCATCATCCTCATCGTGATCATGTCGTTCGTCGGGCCCAAGATGGTCCCCTACGACGCGTTCACGGTCGACTCCGCCCACACCAACTACCCGCCGCGCATCCCGGGCATCGAGCAGCTGGGCATCTGCGATGGCACGCGCAACGGCGTCGACCTGTACGCCGAGGGCGGCATTGCCGATGAGTACCACTTCTTCGGCACCGACAACCTGGGCCGCGACCTGTGGGTCCGCGTCTGGGAGGGCACGCAGATCTCGCTCGCCGTCGCCTTCGTGGCCGTCATCGTCGACGTGATCATCGGCGTCATCTACGGCCTCACCTCGGGCTACTACGGCGGCAGGGTCGACATCCTCATGCAGCGCGTCACCGAGGTCCTGAGCTCCATCCCGCAGCTCGTCATCGTGACGCTCATGATCGTGGTCCTGTCGCCGGGCCTCACCAACATCGTCATCGCACTCTTCATCACGGGCTGGATCGAGATGAGCCGCGTGGTCCGCGCCCAGGTGCTCAAGCTCAAGGGCCAGGAGTTCACCCTGGCGGCCCGCACCCTCGGCGTGAGCTCGCCCGGCATCATCTTCAAGGAGATCCTCCCCAACACGACGTCACAGATCGTCGTCACCATGATGTTCTCGATTCCCAACGCCATCTTCCTCGAGGCGTTCCTGGCCTTCGTCGGCCTGGGCGTCCCGGCGCCCATCGCCTCGCTGGGGACCCTCATCAACGACGGCTACAAGGCGGCGACCATCTACCCGCACCTGGTGCTCGCGCCCGTCATCGTGCTCGCCGTGCTCATGCTGGGGTTCAACCTCTTCGGTGACGGCCTGCGTGACGCACTCGACCCCGAGAGGGCATAGGTGGTGGACATGGCAGAGAACAGGAGCGACACCATCCTCAAGATGCGCGACATGCGCGTGTCGTTCAAGACCGCCAACGGCCTGGTGCACGCCGTCCGCGGCGTCGACCTCGACGTGCGTCGCGGCGAGACCGTCGCGGTGGTGGGCGAGTCCGGCAGTGGCAAGTCGGTCACCATCAAGCAGATCATGGGCATCCGCTCGCACAACGCCATCGTGGAGTCGGGCAGCATCGAGTTCACCTACGTCGACGAGGGCGGCACCGAGCGCACCGTCGACCTCATGAAGCTATCAGAGCGCGAGCACACCAAGCTCAAGGGCCGGCACATCGCCATGGTGTTCCAGGACCCGCTCACCTCGCTCGACCCCACCATGACCATCGAGCGCCAGCTCTCCGAGAGCATCGTCGAGCACACCGACTTGCGCGGAGCCGCCCTGCACGAGCGCTGCGTCGAGCTGCTCGACCTGGTGGGCATCACGGACGTCGAGGCCCGTCTCAAGAGCTACCCGCACCAGCTGTCGGGCGGCATGCGCCAGCGCGTGGTCATTGCCATCGCCCTGTCGTGCAACCCCGACCTGCTCATCTGCGATGAGCCCACCACGGCGCTCGACGTGACCATCCAGGCGCGCATCCTCGAGCTGGTGCTCGAGCTCCAGAGGCGCCTGGGCATCGCCGTCATCTTCATCACGCACAACCTGGGCGTGGTGGCAAAGGTGGCCGACCACGTCAACGTCATGTACGCCGGCAAGATCGTGGAGTCGGGCACGACTCAGGACGTCTTCTTCGACCCGCGGCACCCCTACACCTGGGGCCTGCTGTCGTCCATGCCGTCCGTCTCGGTCGACCGCGAGGAGAGGCTCTACACCATCCCCGGCAACCCGCCCAACATGCTGAACGAGATTGAGGGCGACGCCTTTGCGCCGCGCAACGCCTACGCCCTCGAGATCGACTTCGTCGAGGAGCCCCCGCGCTTCCAGGTGAACGACCACCACTGGGCCGCGACGTGGCTGCTCGACCCCCGCGCCCCCAAGGTCGAGATGCCCCAGCAGCTGCGCGAGCGCATCGCGCAGATGAGGGAAGAGGAGGTGGCCTAGCATGGCACAGGACGCATCTGCAACCACCGAGGCCCCGCGCCCGCTTCTCGAGGTGACCGGCCTCAAGCAGTACTTCCGCATTCCGGGCGGCAACGTGGTCAAGGCCGTCGACGACATCTCGTTCGACATCCTGCCGGGGGAGACCTTCGGCCTGGTTGGGGAGTCGGGCAGCGGCAAGTCGACCACCGGTCGCGCGGTCATCCGCCTGGACGACATCACGGCGGGCAGGATCGTCTTCGACGGCGATGACATCTCCGGCAAGATGAGCGCCGAGGTCGAGGGGCGCCTGCGCACCAACATGTCCATGGTCTTCCAGGACCCCATGGCGTCGCTCAACCCCTATCGCAAGGTCATCGACACGATCGCGACCGGCCTCGACGCCCACGAGCCCCACCTCGACCGCCGCGAGCGCGAGCAGCGCGTCTACGAGATCATGGACCGCGTGGGACTCTCCCGCTCGCAGGCCAACCGCTATCCCAGCCAGTTCTCGGGTGGCCAGCGCCAGCGCGTGGGGCTGGCGCGCGCCCTCATCATGAACCCCAAGCTGCTCATTGCCGACGAGGCCATCTCCGCCCTCGACGTGTCCATTCAGGCACAGGTCGTCAACCTCATGAAGGACATCCAGGACGAGACGGGAGCCGCCTACCTGTTCATCGCTCACGACCTCTCCATGGTGCGCTACATCTCGCGCCGCATCGCCGTCATGCACCTTGGCCACATCGTCGAGGCGGGACTCACCGACGAGATATTCGCCAACCCCATCCACCCGTACACGAAGGCCCTCATCAGCGCCATCCCGCGCTTCAACCCGCAGATCGAGCGCGGCCGCAAGCCGCTCGTGTACGATGCCGCCGATTCTGGTATACGATATGATGAAGGCAGGTATCACGCAGTAACGGAGTCCCATCAGGTCCTTGCCACCGACGAGCAGATGGATGCGTGGTTGCGTTGACGGGACTCATGACCGGGGACAAGGCCTGGGGCATGGCCCAGGCGAGACAGGGGAGCCTCTTGCTAGACCCAGTGGAGTCGAGCCTTCTATACCTTCAGCTCGAGGCTGACCTCAAGCAGAAGATGATGAGCGGCGTGTACCCGGTGGGGGAGCGCATTCCCACGGAGCTCGAGCTGTGCGACGAGTACGGCGTGAGCCGCATAACCGTGCGCCGTGCCATCCAGGACCTCGTCGAGGACGGCATGCTCAAGAAGCTTCGCGGCCGTGGGACCTTCGTTGCCCTGCCCAAGCACGTGTTGGGCATGGGACGGGCAACCCAGCGCGGTTGGTCCGCCTTCGAGGGCGAGGGCAACCCTACCCACAAGGAGATCCTCGAGAAGACGGTCATCTCGGCCAACGAGGCCCTCGCGGCACGGCTCGAGATTGAGCGCGGCGCACAGGCCTACCTGATTCGCCGGATCATCCACGAGGAGGAGTTCCCCATGGCCATCGACGAGCTCTACGTCGCGGCCGACCTGTTCCCGGGGCTGCTCGACCTCATGGTGGGGTCGGCGTCCTTCTACGATTTGGCCGAGCACCACTATGGTATGGAATTTGGCCTCGAGGACCTCACGCTTGCCGTGTCCGTCGCGCGCAACGACGAGTCGCGCCTGCTCAAGTGCCCACCCGCCGCCCCGCTCTTCATCCTGCGCAAGGTCATGCGCCGCTCAGACGGCAGGCCCATGCACTACTCGAAGACCGTCTTGCGCGGCGACCGCGTGAGCTACCACTTCCAGGTTGACCGCGACGGCAAGGTCCGAAACGACGGCCGGGAGTTCACGCTGTCATAGCGCGGGCGGGAGCATGCCCGCCGCAACCACATACGAAAGATGTCACTTCACACCTAGGGAGGCCTCATGGAATTCGATGAGGGAAGGCTCTTTGCCTACATCGACGAGCATCGCGACGAGTACGTCGAGCTGTTGAGGAAGTACGTGCGCCAGCCCAGCCTGGCCGGCACCGGCGAGGGCATCGAGGACATGGTGCGCATCGTCATCGACGAGTTTCGGGCCCGCGGGCTCGACGTCGAGGTCTGCGAGACCCCGGGCAACCCGGTCATCGTGGCCACCATCCCCGGCGAGTCGGACAAGGTCTTTGGCTGCTACCACCACTATGACGTCCAGCCGGTCGACCCGCTCAACGAGTGGGTGGACGAGCCCTTCTCGGCGGCCATCCACGATGGTCGCATTTGGGGTCGTGGCGTGTGCGACGACAAGCAGGGCCTGGTCACCCACCTGTGCTGCATCGACGCCTACCAGCACGTCTTTGGCAAGCTTCCCTGCGGCGTCAAGTTCATCGTCGAGGGCGAGGAGGAGATCGGCTCGCCCAACCTCGAGTGGTTCGCCACGCACCACGCCGACAAGCTCGACTGTGACGGGTACAACTGGGAGGGCGGCAACCGCGCCAATGACAAGGGCCCGCTCGACATCTGCATTGGCGTCAAGGGCCTTCTCTACGTCGAGATGACCTGCCGCGGCGCCAAGATGGACTCCCACTCCTGCAACGCCGCGGTGGTCGAGAACCCCGCGTGGCGCCTCATCTGGGCGCTCAACTCCATCAAGGGACCGGACGGGCGCATCCTCATCGACGGCTTCTACGACGGCGTGCAGCCGGTGTCGGACGTCGACCGTGCGGCGTTCGCCCAGGACGGCTTTGACGCTGAGGCCCTCAAGCGCTACCTGGGCATCGACCACTTCATTGGCAACGCCGAGGGCGACGAGCTGCTCGCCAAGCTTCACTACGAGCCGACGTTCAACATCTGCGGCTTCTACTCCGGCTACATCGCGGAGGGCTCCAAGACGGTCCTGCCTGCCTACGCGCAGGTCAAGTGCGACATCCGCCTGGTCGCCGGCCAGGATCCCGACAGGATCTTCTCGCTTCTGCGCAAGCATCTGGACGACAACGGCTTCGCCGACATCGAGCTCACCTACGACTCGGGCTGCTTCGCCTTCCGCAGCGACCCCAAGAGCGACTTCGTCCAGGCGTGCATCCGCGCCGCCGAGCGCGTGAGCGGCCAGAAGGTCACCCTCAACTACATGAACCCCGGCACCAGCCCCATGCACGTGTTCTGTCTGGACAAGAACATCCCCGCTGCCATGGTGGGCTGCATGAGCGAGGAGGCCAACATCCACGCCCCCAACGAGTGGGTCGACATGGACGACTACATCGACGGCATCAAGGTCTGCTCCGCCATCATGCACGAGCTGGGTGGCATGCGCTAGGGGAGACGATCGGGGACGGTTCTCAGCTGTCTCGGAGACACCGGGGGACGGACCTTCAGTCTGATATGGACTGAAGGTCCGTCCCCCGGTGTCTCCGAGACAGCTGAGAACCGTCCCCGATCGTCTCAGCGGCGGACCGAGAAGCCGGCCTCGTCAGCCACGACGGGGACGTCCTCGCTCTCGTCGATGCGGTAGTCGACCCACATGCGCTTGTAGAAGGCCTGCAGCTGGCCAAAGAACTGCGCGATCTGCTCGTCTGCGCCCTGGAGCTCCATCTCGACCGTGCCGTCCCACTC
>SUUD01000155.1 GCA_015062715.1 Olsenella sp.
TGGAGGGGCTGCGCCAGGCCCTCGAGGCGGGGCAGGTGCTGGTGCAGGACTGCGACCCCGGCGACTTCACCGAGCACGGGCACTTTATCGTGATCGTCGGCATCGACGAGAACGACCAGCTCGAGATCCGCGACCCCAACAGCTGGCGCAACACCCAGCAGCTCTGGGACGCCCAGCGCGTCCTCGACCAGCACCGCAACATCTGGGGCTTCTCGTACGAGGGCTAGGGCCGGCTTCTCGCGGCGGCGCCCCTTCTCGAAGTGCGACCCCTCCTGTGAGAACGCGTACGCAAGCGCGCGACTTCTTACCAGCGCCACCCCTCCCTGTAAGAACGCGTACGCAGGCGTACGACTTCTTGCAGCCCCGCCCCTAGCCCAGGTGCTCGTCGAGGAAGGCCGCTAGCTGCGCCAGGACGTCATCGGCGTAGAGCGGGTCGCTCGCATGCCCCATTCCGGGGACCAGCACGTACTCGACGCTCCCCTCGCCCAGCTTCTCGGCAAGGTGCGCCGCCAGGCGCTCGGAGTGCAGGCAGGGCACCGTGATGTCGGCGTCGCCGTGGATGATCCAGGCCGAGAGGCTCTCGAGGTCGTTGGCCTCGATGTAGGCGTGCGGGTCGTAGTGGGCCCTCTCCTCCTCGGTCATCTCGGAGACGTTCCTGCGGAACCACGCGCTCTCGAAGTCCTCGTAGCCCATGAGCAGGTCGGGGCTCGCCCAGGAGTTGGCGATGTCACGCACCGGCTTGGGGATGCCGAGCGCCGCCCAGTCGGCCTCGCCGGTGTCGTTGTCGGCATGGCCGTAGTAGTCGACCAGAACGTCGACGTGCGAAGAGACGTCGCCCAGCTCGTCCTGGCCTATGAATGCGACGTCGTTGAACTGGTCGTCGTTGGTCACCGAGCACATGATGGCCAGGTAGCCGCCGGCAGACTCGCCAAAGACGGGGATCTGGCTGGCGTCGTAGCCGTACTCGTCGGCATGGGCCCGCAGGAAGCGGATGGCCGCCTTGCAGTCGCAGAGGGCGCCGGGGAAGGCTGCCTCCTGGGCCAGGCGGTAGTTGACCGTGGCGCAGGCATAGCCGTGGTCGCGGAAGTAGCGGTACATGAGCTGGGCCTGGCGGGTCTGGGAGTCGCCCAGGACGAAGCCGCCGCCGTGGATGATCACGAAGAGCCTGGGCCTCGAGCCATCCGGCATGTCGGGCACGTAGAGGTCGAGGTACTGGCTGGGCGAGTCGGTGGCGTAGGGCACGCCCACGTAGCTGGCACCACCCTCCCACTCGTTGGACTCGTCCATCTCGACGTGCCCCACCGTGAGGTTGCACCAGACGGCCCGCACAGCCTTGGGGTACGCCAGCGCGGCTCCCGCAGCCGCGATGACCACGACGGCAACGATTCCGATGATTGCCTTGCCGACCTTGCTCTTCATGCCCGCATAACCCCCTGCCACATGGCTATCTTGAAATGACCTGGTCGACCACCGACTTGAGATATGACTCGGTGGCGCCGTCGTGGGTGATGTCGACGTAGTCGTCGCCAACGCCCGTGATCTCCCCATAGAGGCCGCTCAGGGTGCGCACGTGGTCGCCAACCGAGAGGCGGTCCTCCTTGCGCCTCCTAATCAGGGGGGCGATGACCTTGGTTCCCGGCACGATGACGATGAACGCGATGAGCGCTCCGAGAACCGCCGGCGCGAACGTGAGGATGGTCTCCACGACCCCTTCGGACAGCGCTGCCTCCATGAATGGCTCCAATCAATACCGGCGAGACGCCCGGACCTGCAGAGGATACCGCACCTTGGCGTGCGGTCAGCGGGCTTCCTTTGCCCGCCTTTCGCCGGTCATGTTGAGCGCGAGGTCCTCCTGGCGGCGCTTGATCTGGTGCCCGTCCGGCCCGGTTGCGATGACGTAGCAGTTCTTGGTCCGCTTGACCAGGGTCCCCACCATACCGTCCGAGAACGCGAGGCGGTCGCCGTTGACGGGTCGCCTCAGCCTCTCCATCTCCTGGTCGCGCTCGGAGCCGATTGCCGGCCTGACCTTGACGAAATAGAAGACGACCGTCGCCACGGCAACGAAGAATGCCGCGGTGAGGATGGTCTTGAGGACTTCGGACATGGCTTTGACCTTTCTCGCCACGTGCCCGTGGCTCCCCCCCGCCCCTCTTGGCCAGGGCGCATGTAGGCAACTGGACGGCCGCCCGCCCTTCGTCATGCGACTTCCGCAGCAAGGCGAGGATAGGAGCATGAGGAAGGGCGGGCGGCCATTGCGGACGGGATGGCTAGGCGCGGAAGTTGATGTCCTGGTTGGTATCCTTGAGCATGACGTCGTGGGCGCCGCCCTCGACGAGCGACGTGGCCGAGACGAGCGTGAGCTTGGCCTTGTCGCGCAGCTCGGGCAGGGTGAGCGCGCCGCAGTTGCACATCGTGGAGCGCACCTTCAGCAGAGAGCTGTCGACGTTCTCCTTGAGCGGGCCCGCGTAGGGCACGTACGAGTCGACGCCCTCCACGAAGGACAGGCCCTTCTTCTCGCCGCCCAGGTCGTAGCGCTGCCAGTTGCGGGCGCGCGCCGAGCCCTCGCCCCAGTACTCCTTGACGTAGGAGCCGTTGACCGAGAGGCGCCTGGTGGGGCTCTCGTCGAAGCGGGCGAAGTAGCGGCCCAGCATGAGGAAGTCGGCGCCCATGGCCAGGGCGAGCGTCATGTGGTAGTCGTACACGATGCCGCCGTCGGAGCAAACCGGGACATAGATGCCCGTCTCCTCGAAGTAGCGGTCGCGCTCGGCGCAGACGTCGATGAGCGCGGAGGCCTGGCCGCGGCCGATGCCCTTCTGCTCGCGGGTGATGCAGATGGAGCCGCCGCCGATGCCCACCTTGACGAAGTCGGCACCAGCCTCGGCCAGGAAGCGGAAGCCCTCGGCGTCGACCACGTTGCCGGCACCCACCTTGACGGAGTCGCCGTAGTGCTCGCGGATCCAGTCGAGCGTGAGCTTCTGCCACTCGGAGAAGCCCTCGGAGGAGTCGATGCACAGCACGTCGGCCCCGGCCTCGACCAGCAGCGGCACGCGCTCGGCGTAGTCGCGGGTGTTGATGCCGGCGCCGACCAGGTAGCGCTTGTGGGCGTCGAGCAGCTCGTCGGGCTGCGACTTGTGGGAGTCGTAGTCCTTGCGGAAGACGAGGGCGACGAGGTTCTGGCTGGCGTCGACGATGGGCAGGGCGTTGAGCTTGTGGTCCCAGATGATGTCGTTGGCGGCCTTGAGGGAGGTGCCGTCCTGGGCCACGATGAGCTTGTCGTACGGGGTCATGAACTCGCTCACGAGCTTGTCGCGCGAGTCACGGCTGGGACGGTAGTCGCGGCTGGTCACGATGCCCAGGAGCTTGCCGTGCGGGGTGCCGTCGGCGGTGACGGGCATGGTGGAGTGGCCGGTCTGCTCCTTGAGCTGCATGACCTGGTCGAGAGTCATGTCGGGCGTGAGCGTGGAGTCGGACACGACGAAGCCGGCCTTGAAGTCCTTGACGAACTTGACCATGGCCGCCTCGTCCTCAGCCGTCTGCGAGCCGTAGATGAACGAGATGCCGCCCTGCTGGGCCAGCGCGACGGCCATGCGCGTGCCCGAGACCGACTGCATGATGGCCGACACCATGGGGATGTTGAGCTTGATCGAGGGCTTCTCGCCACGGCGGAAGCGCACGAGCGGCGTCTGCAGGGAGACGTTCGCAGGGATGCACTCGGAGGACGAATAGCCGGGGACCAGCAGGTACTCAGAGAAGGTGTGGGACTCGCCCTCGAAGAACTGTGCCATGTGCGCTCCTTGTCGTCGGAACCTGAAAGGTTAACCAGATATGGTATCGCACGCTCGCACGATTTGGGGGTGCGGGAGCAATGCTACACGGATGCAGCAGGGATTTCCTGTCATTGGGGACGGTTCTTTCTGACAGGTTTTCGCCCGGGCGGGCGAAAACCTGACAGGAAGAACCGTCCCCAATGACAGGTCAGGCCCCCAGCAGCTGGGGCACGATCTCCTCCCCCGCCGCAGTGCGCCCCTGCGAGCGCTCGGCCAGGCCGCGGAGCACGCCTGCGAGGTCGTCGGGCAGCGTGTCGCCCAGCGAGACGTGCTCGCCCGTGCGCGGGTGGTCGAAGGCGACGTGCCAGGAGTGGAGGAACTGCCGGTCGAGCCCCAGGTTCTGGCGGGCGTCGCCGCGGCCGTACAGCGCATCGCCCACCACGTGGTGGCCCATGTGGCGCATGTGCACACGGATCTGGTGGGTGCGCCCGGTGTAGAGGTGGCACTCGAGCAGGGCGTAGCCGTCGTCGCGCACCCCCGCCTCGAAGCGCTCGAGCACGCGGAAGGTGGTGATGGCCTCGCGCGCAGCAGGGTCGTCGGTCACGGTCATGCGCAGGGGGTCGCGCCGGGAGCGGGCGATGCCCGTCTCGATGGTGCCCTCGTCGAAGGCCATGGGCCCCTGCACCAGCGTGACGTAGCGGCGGTCGAGCACGCGCATGCGGATGAGGTCCTGTAGGGCCTTCTGGGTCTCGTCGTCCTTGGCGGCCAGCATGAGCCCCGTCGTGTCCATGTCGAGCCGGTGCACGATGCCCGGGCGGTCCTCGCCCTGGAGAAGACCCAGGTGTCCCGGGCCGCAGTGGGCGACCAGGGCGTTGGCCAGCGTGTCGTTGACATGGCCGGGGCTGGGGTGGCACACCAGCCCCGCCTGCTTGGAGAGCACGATGAGCCACTCGTCCTCGAAGCGTATGTCGAGGGGGATGTCGGGGTTGGGGGCGAGCAGGCCCTCCGGGGCCTCGGGCTCGGGCAGGCACACCTGCACCCGGTCGCCCATGAAGAGGCGCTCGGACTTGTCGGTGGCGGCGGTGGCGTTGATGGTGACCTCGCCGGCCTCGACCAGCCTGGCGCAGGCGGAGCGCGACGGCGTGCCCTCCTGGGCCGCCAGGAAGGCGTCCAGGCGCATGCCCTGCTCGTCGGGGCCCACGAGGTATGTGACCGTGTTCGTCATGCTAGAGACTCTATCGAAAGAGAGGCGAAGCTACCCGGAAACTTTGTGCCAAATGGAACGAACATACCCGGTTCCGGCGTCTCACGACGTGCCGAGGAGGGGCTGGTCCCAGGCGAAGAGCGCCTCGTTGATGGTGAAGGTGTCGTACACGCCGCCCTCGATGAAGAACTCCACGATCACGTCGAGTATGCTGGCGCGGCTGAGGGCGTAGCCCGAGCGCCCGAGCAGCAGGCGCGTCTGGTCGAG
>SUUD01000156.1 GCA_015062715.1 Olsenella sp.
TACGGGCGAGTCATGAGCGCAGCGAATGAGCGAGCGGAGCGAGCGCCGAGCCCGAGGTGGGACAAATCCTCCGGGGTGAGTGTCCCGGGGCGCAGAATGCACTACAGCTCGAACGTCTCCCAGCCGCCGTCGACCGTGGGCGCGTCGAAGCCGCGGTAGCCGATGGCGTGGGCGTAGGCATAGGCGTCGCGAATGCCCCAGCACACGTCGTGCGGCACGTGGGCGTCGCTGCCAAAGGTGATGGGCACGCCGGCGCGGAAGAAGCGGTCGAGCAGCTGGGGGCAGGGGTAGTACCCGCGGACGCTCTTGCGCAGGCCCGCCGTCGAGACCTCGACGTGCCGCCCCGTGTCATGGGCGCACTCGGCCATCTGGCCAAAGAGGGGGAGCAGGTCGATGGTGGGCGCGAAGCCCTCGTTCACGAAGCGGAAGGCGAGGTCGGGGTGGGCCATCGAGTCGAAGGCCAGGGGGCTCTCGCAGGCACGGCACCACAGGTCAACGTAGCGGCGCCACACCTGGTCAGCGCCGAGCTGCTCCCAGATGGTGCGATCGTCCGAGTCGTCGATCCAGTGCCCGTCGACCCAGTGGACCGAGCCCAGCCGGAAGGTGGCGCCCTCGCTCCAGCGCCGCACGTTCTCCTCGCAGCCCTCGTACCAGTCGCACTCGAAGCCGAAGACGAGCTCCACCTCGGGGTGCTCCTCACGCACCCGTGCGATGTCGGCGGCATAGGCCGCTAGGTCCGCCCGGGGAACCTGGACCTCCTCGGCGGGGTCCATGGTCGTCGGGAGGGTCAGGTGATCGGTGAGGGCGACCCTCTTGCAGCCCAGGCTGGCGGCGAAGGCCACGTTCTCGGCCAGGGCTCCCGTGCCGTCGGAGTGGTGCGTGTGGGTGTGACAGTCGATGAGCGGGTGTTCCATGACGCTCCCCATCATGAGAATTAGCCTAAATACCAGCACTATTGCACATCCCAGAAAGCATAAAAGACCCATTGGGTCAAGTCCTGCTCCGATTGTTCCGTTTACCGTTTGGACATATACGTTTGCGCAGGTCGCAAGGTGGCGCGGTTGCCGTTCGCGGAGAAGCGGAATGTGGCGGCATAACACCTCACCTACCATTAGCGTGTCTAAGGTTTGTCGGTCGCGTGGGCAACGGGTGCCCGCCGGGCCACGAATCGAAAAGGAGAGAGACATGAAGAACAAGATCACTCGTCGTAGCTTCCTCGGCGTTGCCGGTGCAACTGGTGCAGCCATGGCGCTCGCCGCCTGCGGTGGCGGCGGCTCCGACGCTCCCGCCGAGGAAGGCGGAGAGGAAGAGGCCGAGGCTGAGGGCGAGGCCGAGGGCGGCGCAGTCGCCGGCGGCGGCACCCTTGCCGTGGGCTCTGCCTATGGCCCCTCCTCGTTCGATCCCGCGAACTGCTCCTCCGCGTTCTGCCTGAGCGCCAACATGAACGTCATGGAGGGCCTCTACGACATCGACTTCCACGACTACAGCACGCGCGACGGCGTCTGCGTGGGCGACCCCGTCTGGGTTGACGACACCCACGCCGAGATTACCATCCGCGAGGGCGCGGCGTTCTCCGACGGCACCCCCGTCACCCCCGAGGACATCATCTACTCCTACACCCGCGCCACCGATCCCGAGGGCCTGTACATCGCGTTCCTCAGCATGATCACGGCCATGGAGAAGAAGGACGACACCACCCTCACGGTCGAGTGCTCCATCCCCAACTTCTCGCTGCTCAAGGACCGCCTGGCCATCATCAAGGTCATGCCGCAGACCCTCGATGCCGACACCGCCGCCGCTCAGCCCGTTGGCTCCGGCCCCTGGATGTACACCGAGGTCTCCGACACCTACGTCGTCCTCGAGCCCAACCCCAACTACAACGGCGCTCACCCCGCGCAGGACGCTCAGCTGCGCATCGACTCCATGACCGACCCCACGGCCCGCGTCACCGCCCAGCAGGAGGGCACCACGCAGATCACCGAGTCCGTGCCGCCCGACAGCATCGAGCAGCTCGAGGCCGCCGGCTGCAAGGTTGACCAGGTCCAGGGCTTCGGCACCCGCTTCATCATGTTCAACGTCAAGAAGGCCCCGTGGGACAAGAAGGAGAACCGCCAGGCCGTCATGTATGCCCTCAACACGGACAACATGATCGCTAACGCCTTCTCCGGCCTCGCAGGCAAGCCCGACTGCTACCTGCCCGCGTCCTTCACCAACCACCACACGGCCGCCACGGTCTACAGCTACGACGTTGCCAAGGCGCAGGAGCTCGCCGACGGCATCTCCGGCACCATCGAGCTGCGCACCACCGACAACGCCCAGGTCGTCTCCATGGGCACCCAGGCCCAGCAGGACCTCCAGGACGCCTTCGGCGTGACCGTCAACCTCACGAGCGACCAGTCGCCCGCGACCTACGCGGCCATCGACCAGGCCGACGACTCCTGGGACATCCTCATCGCCCCCGGCGACCCGTCCTGCTTCGGCGGCGACACCGACCTGCTGCTCAACTGGTGGTTCGGTGACAACATCTGGATGAAGACCCGCTGCGCCTGGAACACCTCCGAGGAGTGGAAGCACGTCAACGAGCTCATGGCCACCGCCCTCACCCAGTCCGGTGACGAGCAGCAGGCCAGCTGGAACGAGGTCTTCGACATCCTCGCCGACCAGTGCGTCCTGTACCCGGTCCTCCAGGTCATCACCCCCACGGGCTACTGGGACGTCGTCGACGGCGCCAGCCCCTCGGGCGTCTGCGTCCAGGGCTTCTCGGGCATCGGCACCACGGGCGTCTCCCTCACCGACGTCGTTACCGTTGCCGGCTAAGCCCACGTTTGGGACCTGTGCCTGACACCAGGTAAAGAAGGGGCCCGGCGAACCATTTGCCGGGCCCCTCACTACGTACTTTCAAACCTCCAAGAACGAAGGGAGGAGAGCGACCGTGAATAACCTGCTGCGACTTGTCGGACGACGCCTCGTCGCGCTGCCGATCATGGCAATCGGCGTCACGTTTCTCATCTTCTTTCTGATGTCGTTCTCGCCGATCGACCCGGCCTACAAGGCCCTTGGCGAGTCCGCAACGCCCGAGCAGATCCAGAAGTACCACGAGGAGTACGGCCTCGACGATCCCTGGCCGATCCGCTACGTGCGCTACATGGGCGACTTGCTCCATGGCGAGCTGGGCACCTACAGCGCCCAGCGCCGTCCCGTCTCCGACCGCATTGCCACGGCGCTGCCCGTCACCATGCAGCTCACCTTCTTTGGCCTGCTGCTGGGCACCATCGTGTCGTTCGCGCTGGGCATACTCGCCGCAATCTACCGCGATGGGTGGCCCGACCAGCTCATACGCGTCCTGTCGATCGCCGGCCTGGCGACCCCGTCGTTCTGGCTCGCGGTCCTGCTCATCCTCGTGTTCTCGTCCTACCTGCACCTGCTGCCCGCGTCGGGCCCACTGCCCAGCCCCACCAAGGACTTCGGCGCATACCTGGCGCGCATGATCATGCCCGCCGTCTCGCTTGCCGTGCCCCTCACCGGCCAGATGACGCGCATCGTGCGCACGGCCATGGTTGAGGAGCTCGACAAGGACTACGTCCGCACCGCCAAGGGCTCCGGCCTCCCCAAGGCCATCATCATCGGCAAGAACGTCCTCAGGAACGCCCTCATCACGCCGGTCACCACGCTCGGTATGAAGATCGGCTACCTCATGGGTGGCGCCGTCGTCATCGAGGTCATCTTCAACCTGCCCGGCATGGGCATGGCGATTCTTGACGGAGTCTCCGGCAACGAGCCCATGCTCGTCATGGGCGTCGTCATCGTGGTGGCGCTGTCGTTCATCATCATCAACATCGTCGTCGACATGCTCTACCTGCTCATCAACCCCAGGATTAGGAGCGTGTAGCCATGGCGACCAGAAAAGAGAACGCAGAGAAGCTCGAGGCCATGGCCACCAAGGGGCCAAGGCTCTCCGGCCTCAAGAATATGAAGACCTCCTCCAAGATCGCCTTGGCGATTCTGGTCGTGGTCGTGCTCCTGTCGGTTCTGGCCAGCGTGCTGGCGCCCTATGACCCGTACGCCATCGACATGGCGCGCCAGGCGCCCGACGCCGCCCACATCTTCGGCACCGACGACAAGGGTCGCGACATCCTGTCGCGCATCCTCTACGGCGGCCGCATCTCGCTCGTCATCGGCTTTGGCGCCGTGGCGTTCGCACTCGTGACCGGCTCGATCGTGGGCGCCGCGGCCGCGGTCTCGCGCAAGGCCGTGTCCGAGGTCATCATGCGCATCCTCGACATCATCATGTCGGTCCCCGGCATCGCCCTGGCGGCCGTCCTCGTCACCATCCTGGGCAAGTCGGTCCCGGCGATCATCTTCGCCATCGGCTTCATGTACATGCCGCAGATAGCGCGCATCGTGAGGGCAAACATCGTGAGCGAGTACGGCGAGGACTACGTCCGCGCGGTCATCGTCTCCGGCGCGCGCGCCCCGTGGATCCTCATCAAGCACGTCCTGCGCAACTGCGCCGCCCCCATCATGGTGTTCACGGTCACGCTCGTGGCAGACGCCATCATCTTCGAGGCGTCGCTCACGTTCCTGTCGGCCGGCATCGCCGAGCCCACCCCCACTTGGGGCAACATCCTGGCCGACGCCCGCAACGGCGTCCTTGCCGGCCGCTGGTGGCAGGCCCTGTTCCCGGGCATCATGATCATGATGACCTGCCTGGCGCTCAACATCCTCTCCGAGGGCATCACCGACGCCATGGCCGCCGCCCCCTCCGCGCCCGTCTCGGCCGTCAACTCCGAGAGCCGCCGCGCCGCCGACCTGCTCGTCGCTGACCCGGTGCGCGCCTATGCCGCGCAGGCAGAGACCCTGGCCGAGCGCCTGGGCGCCCTGCGCAAGGTGGAGCTGGCGAGGACCGACAGGCGCATACCCGACCCATCGGTCGAGCCAATCCTGCAGGTCAAGAACCTGTGCATCGGCTTCCCCAACCACGGCGACGTCAACGTGGTCGAGAACGTCAGCTTCGACGTCCGTCCCGGCCAGTGCATGGCGCTGGTGGGCGAGTCGGGCTGCGGCAAGTCCATCACCACCAAGGTCATCATGAACCTCACCGATCCCGGCGAGCGCATCACGGGCGAGGTGCTCTACAAGGGCCAGGACCTGCTCAAGCTCACCGAGGAGCAGCATCGCCAGCTGCTGGGGCGCGAGATCGCCATGGTCTACCAGGACTCGCTG
>SUUD01000157.1 GCA_015062715.1 Olsenella sp.
GTGTCCGTGCGCGGGCACGCCCGCCCGCTGCCCCTCGTGGGCGCCGCGCTCGCGCTTGCCTCGGGGTCGGACGGGGAGGGTGTGGCGCTCGAGGTGAGCGTCACCGAGGAGTTGAGGCCCGAGTGGCTCGAGGGGAGATACGATGACTGGGTTTCCATGTGGGGATAGGGCGGGCGCGCGGCGCGGCCTGCGGCTGGGGCTGTCGCTGTTCCTGGACGACGAGGGCGGCTACACGTCGGTCTCGGTCGCCGTGGCGCTGCTCGTGAGCCTGAGCCTGGTGTTCGCGACGGCGACGGCGGGCTGGGTGCTGTCGCGCTCCGCCGACGTCCAGGAGGTCGCCGACGCCACGGCGCTCGCGGGGTGCACGCCGGTCGCGGCCTACACGACCGTCTACCAGGTCCTCGACGCCTGCGTGCTCTCCATGGGCATCACGGGGGTCGTGGTGTGCGGGGCGGGGCTCGTGCTGGCGGCGGTGCCGGGGGCGTCGTCTGCCGCCCTCGAGGTCACCGACATGGGCCGGGACATCCTCGACGCGCGCCGCGACTTCGCCCGCGAGGCCTACCAGGGCCTCGGGCGGCTCGAGGGGACGCTGCCGCTCTTGGTCGTCCTCAACTCGGCGGCGGTCGTCTCGGCCAACTCATCGGGCACGGACGAGTTCGTGGGATGCGCCGTCCCCTTCCCCCAGGAGTCCCTCTCCGAGCTGCCCGAGGGTGACGATGCGATCGATGCCGACGAGGTCGACGAGGCGGCCGAGCGCATGCGCGACGCGTCCGACCGCCTCAAGGAGGCGCAGGACAGGGCCGACGCCCTCCAGCGCGAGGGGTGGCTTGCCGACTGCGGGGCCACGCCGCGCTGCATGCGCGAGCGCGCGTCCCGGCTCTCGGGGCTTTCCGGCGCGCAGAACCCCAACTACCCCTCGCCCGAGGGCTGGACGTTTGGGGTCGCGCTCATGCGGGCACGGGCGTACTATGCGCGCCGCGTGGCGACGGAGGCGCCCCATGGCTCCGACATCGAGTCGGTGACCGACTCCTGTGCCAGGAAGGCCTTCTACGAGTATGCCCGCGACACCGTGGGCAGGGGACACTACCGCGAGCTTCCCGACGGCAGCGTCGACCTCGACCTGCCCCGCCTGCCGCGCAACATGGCACAGGTCCGTGGCACGCGGCTGTACACCGAGTCGCGCTGGCCCTGCTCGGTGGAGGATGGGGTGAGGACGCTCCACTCGACCCTGTCCTGTCCCGGTGCAACTGGCCCGTCCTCGGGCACGGCCTCGCTCGCGCAGCAGGAGGCGGGCATCGTGGGATGGTGTCCCGTGTGCCGCATGGACGTGGGGGACATGGGCAAGACGCCTGCGGCCTCCACCTCGATTGACAACGGGTTCGAGCACTTCTGGGCCCGCGTCTGCGACGCCGCGGACGCCTACGAGGGCGCCCGCGCCGACCTCGCGCGGGCCAAGGGGGAGATGGAGGACATAGCGGATGACGGCGCCTCGTCCTTCGAGCGGGCGCTCGAGGAGCTTGCGGTCGAGCGGCCGCGCATCTGCCCGCCGGGCGCCTGGGGATGCGTGGCGGTGGTGGCCCGCCCGCGCGCGGGCGTCGCCCCGTCCGAGCTCACCTCCGCGTTCCTCTCGCAGGTGAACCTGCCGGCCGGGGCGGCGGTCTCGGCCGCCACGCTCGCACCGGACGGCGCGACGGACCAGGGCGACGTCCTCTCGAGCTTCCTCGACGGCCTGTCCTGCGAGGACGGCGTGGGGGTGGGGGTCGCGCGCAGGATCCTCTCGGTGTGGGGGCGTGCGCTCGTGGCCTATGGGTCGGCCTACGATGACGTGGGCGGTGCCGCCAGCGAGCTCATGGGACGCCTCGACGGCGTCTCGGGCTCGAGCGTGGGACGTGACCTCTCGGCCCGCCTCGCCGCCATCGTGGAGCAGGCGGGCTTTGCCCCTGCCGACATGCGCCTGCGCAAGCCCGTGCTCACGGGGACGGCGGAGGTGCTGGGCAAGGCGGGCGTCTCGGACGACCTGGGCGTGCGCTCGCTTGTTGAGTCGCTGCCCTCGTCGGGCTCGCCGGAGGAGCTGGCGGCCGCCCTGGGCCGTCATGTCATCAACCGCTTTGGCTCGTCGCGCGTGACGGTGGCCGAGCTCAGGGTTCCGGGGACCGACCTGACCATACCGCTCACCCTTGACCTGGGAGGGCTGGTGGATGCCCTATGAGCGCGGCGACTTGCCATGCCCGCATGCGCGCCCTGGCACACGAGGGTGCGGGGCAGATGTGCGTGGAGCTCGCGGTGCTGCTGCCCGTCACCATCGTCATTGCGCTCGCGGGCATCAACCTCGCCCGCTACGTCGAGCTCTGCGCCCGCTTCGACCGGGTGGCCCTCGATGCCGTCGTCGGCTTTGGCGTGGCGCCTGCGGGCAGCCAGGACGCGGCGTCGGCGGCGGCCGCGGTCGAGGGACACATCGCCCAGGCGCTGGGTGACGTCAGCGGGCTCGAGGTGTCGGTCTCGCCCCAGGCCGTGGGAAGGCTGGGACAGGGCGGGGCGACCTTCTCGCTCGCACCCTCGCTCACCCGCTACGTCTGCGAGATGCGCCTGGCCCCCTGGCCCTCGTCTCTCGTCATCGCCGGCGTGCGCCTGGGGGCTCCCGTCTGGCTCACCCACGAGCGCTCGCTCGTGGTGGACCGGTTCCGGCCCGGGGTGGTGGTCTAGGTGAGGGACGTGGCGGTGAGCTTTGGCGGGCCGGGGCGGACGATCGTGGCGCGCAGGCTCGCCCGGCCGCTCGAGCGCCTGCGGGGACTTCTGCTCACGCGGCCCGACGCGCGGCCGGTGTTGCTCGAGGGGTGCGCCTCCATCCACACCTTTGGGATGGCCTACCCCATCGACGTGGCCTTTCTCGCATCTGACGGCACCTGCGTGCTTTCGGTGAGGGGAGTGGTGCCGGGCAGGGTCGTGTCGGCGCGGGGCGCCGCGCGCGTGTTGGAGCGGCCGGCATGCGCGGGCCCCTGGCCCGCCCGTGGCGAGCAGGTGATGGTCTCCCCGGCGCGCCGGAGGGACCTGGTAGGGGATACGCCCCCGCGACGCGGGGGCATGGCAGGTGGGGCGGGGCCCCAGGGAGGAGCGTGACATGGTCAGGCAGTACTCGTTCGGCGGGAGGGACCAGGACGTCAGGGGAGGCGCCACGCCGGTTGCGCCGCAGCCGGGGACCAAGGTGTGCCCGCGGTGCGGGTCGGTCCTCTTCGAGGACATGGACGTGTGCTACGGGTGCCTCTATGACTTCAGCAACCCCGCGGAGGGGTTCATAGGGCTTCCCGACCCGGAGGCCGGGCCCCTGCCCGAGCCACGGGCGGCGGGATGCCCCGCCCCGAGCGCGTCATCGCCCGCGCAGGTTCCGGCCGGTACGCCTCGCGATGAGCAGAGCCCCCAGGATCCCGAGCGGACGCTCGCCCTGGGCGAGGGCACAGGTCCTGGGCCGGCCCTGCGTCTGCGCAGCCCCGACGTCGAGGTGACGCTGCCCGTGGGGGAGGGCGGGCTCTCGTTTGGGCGCGGCGCCGACAACGACGTGAGGCTTCCCGCCCGCACGGTCTCGCGTGAGCACCTGCGCGTGGTCGTCCGTGGGGGCGAGCTCATGGCCTTCGACCAAGGAGCGACCAACCCGGCGCTGCTCAACGGCGAGCCCATCGAAGGCGGGGTCAGGCTGGAGGCGGGCGACGTCGTCGCCATGGGGGAGGTGAGCGTGGTGGTCGAGGCTGGCGCGTAGCGATTGGGCGATGTCCCCTGATAGGTGACATCCTGTCTCCCGCATGCGGTATACTGACGAACACGTGTACGTTAATCCGCAGGGGAGGTGAGCATGCCCAACATCGAGAAGATCGTCGAGCTGCTGCTCGACGCCGCTCGCGAGAGCCGCGTGCTCACCGGTGGCATCTACAAGGACGAGCCCATCATCCGCACCGGCCGGGACGCCTTTGGCAACCGCACGCAGGGCGGCCGGCCCTCGGGTGGCCAGCCCGCGGGCGGCAAGGGCAGCATCTCGCGGGCCGCGTCCAGCGCCCGTGCGGCCGCCCGCGAGCGGGCGCAGCGGCAGCCCGCGGGCACCGCGCGCGCCACGCGCGAGCCCGAGGGCCTCTCGCTGTGGGAGTTCGCCCGCAGCGTCGCCGGCGGGGCCGCCTCCGCCGTCGCGCCACGCGAGCCTGTCCCCGAGCCCATCGCGCGCATGCGCTCGCTTGCCCGCGGCAGCAGGGGGACCATCTCGGCCTACGAGCGCCCGCGCCTGTTCTTCGAGCAGGCCCGCCTCATGGAGGACTACGTCGACGACTACCCCTACCAGGGGAGCTTCTCGCACTACTACCCAACCTACGAGGACATGGACAACGCCCAGCTGCGTGGCTACTTCACCTGGCGTGCGCGCTTCCGGGTGGGCCAGGCGCCCGCCGCCCCGCTGTCGTTCTTGTTTGTCCACGCCTACGAGCTGCTCTGCGGCGTGGGCGTGCCCAGCCCCACCGAGGGCCTCTCGCAGCTCGCGCGCCTGCGCGACACGTACGCCCAGCTGCCCGGCAACGAGCCTTTGGCCTCGTACCTCGCCATCTGGATGGTCGACTACGTGGCCTACTACGGGCTCGACCCGGCCCTTCTGGGGACGGCCGGCCAGGGCAGCGAGCTCGACCGCGCCATCGCCACCATCGACGCCGCCGAGCAGGCCCTGCTCGCCTCCGCCACGCCCGGCACCTGGGACGCCTCGCTTGCCGGCATCCCGGCCGCCGCAGAGCTCACGCTGGCGCTCTCCCGCGCCTCGCGCTACCGCCTCGAGCGCTCGCTCGTCTTCTCCTCGCTGCGCGATGAGCTCGACGAGTGCTGCTGCGCCACCTTCGCCCGCATGGTCGACCACTGCCACCGCCGTCGCAAGCGCGGCCTCTCGGACGGGCTCTTTGGCCCTGCCGAGGCCCGCCCCTACACCATCTTCCGCTCGGCGGTCTTCTTCGATGCGGCCACGCACCCGGACTGCTCGGTGCGCCTGCCCTCCGGCAGGACGCTTGCCTGCCGTGCCGGCCGCTGGACGCTGGGCGTGCCGCACCACAAGCCCTCGGCCAGCGCAGAGCTGGGCGACCTGCTCCACGAGATCGACCGCGCCCTGCGCGAGGCCAAGGGAGACCTGCCGCCCCTCAAGCCCCGCGAGATACCCAAGTACCAGCGCGTCATCGTCGACGACGTGGTCACGGCATGCC